>JAITVF010000222.1 GCA_031285945.1 Oscillospiraceae bacterium | reverse complement strand
ATTTGCTTTTTACCCTATCATCTGATTATCATTTTGTGCACATTTACCCCGATCCTTAAGTTGTTGACATTGCTTTAGAAAAGAGGGTGCCGCCCGCAGGCGGCGGGTGTTTTGACCGGAGCCGCACAAGCATATAAAACAGAGAAATAACACACCGGCAATACCCCACCCTTTTTAGTAAAGGGTGCCGACCGCTAAGGAGACACGCCCATGCGAACTAAAGCGCTAAGATTTTCGGCCGGGGAAATTGCCGCGGTCTCGCTCTTTGCGGCTGCCATAGCCGCTATGACTCAGATAATTATTCCCGCGCCGGTGCCCTTTTCTATGGGGATATTTGCCGTTATGCTCTGCGCCGTGGTTCTGCCGCTTAAGCTGAGCCTTGCGGCGGTGCTGGTCTTTTTGCTGACGGGGGCTACGGGGCTTCCTGTTTTTGCGGGGTTTTCCGGCGGGCCCGCGCAGCTCGCGGGCCCTACCGGCGGCTATCTGATCGGATATTTGGGGCTTGTAGCAACGGCGGCGCTCCTTGAGCGGCGCAAGGGCGGAGCCCCGAGAGCCGCGGCCTCGCTTATAGCGGGGATGCTCGTCTGCTACGCCCTCGGCACGTGCTGGCTCGCGGCAGGCCTCGGGTATTCCTTCAGAGCGGCCTTCATGACAGGCGCGCTGCCCTTTATTCTGCCCGATACGGCAAAGGCCATAGCGGCGGCGGCTGCGGGGCTGCGGCTCCGCGCGGCCCTGCGTTTGCACGGTAACGGGGGCTTAAGGGGCTAGCAAGCTCATACTACTCCGCGATTAAAATCGTTTCAAGACTTGCGATCTTTTTTCGCAAAAACAAACAGGGCCTGTTTTATAAGCAAGCCCTGTAGTCGGTTAATGAACACAGCTTTTAAAACTCTATGATATTGAGCCCTGTCTGCGGGTCTTTTTTGCGGCCGACCTCGCCTTGTGTTACCGTTACGAATATCTCGGCCGTGGCCGAAACTCTCGCTTCGTTCAGGTGGCCGCCCCGGGTGGCGCCGGTTTCGTCGGATACCGCTATGTGGCAATGCAGGTAGCATTCGCCGCTCATCCGGCTTATGTTCCCTGTGAGGGAAACTATCTCGGCCTCCCCCTCAAAAACATTTTTGCGGTAGCTTTTGGTCGCGAGCTCATAGAGCCCCGCCTCAACGTAATCTACGGCTCCGAGTCCGGTGACGCTTCCAAGACCGATATCCTCCTGCTCGCAGAGCTCCCGCAGGCAAGCTAGTATTTCCTCGCCTGGGTCGAGCCGCAATACAAAGCCGCTGCCAAAAGCGCGATACTCCATGGGGTCATGCCTCCTTTATGCTGTTTTATGCTGTTTTATGCCGTTTTAGCGTTTCCTCCCCCGCCCTCGGCGGGGGAGGAAAATATTGTATTATTACAGGCTGTAGACTTCCTTTTCGCCGAGTATGCGCACTCCGTGGGCCTCAAAGGTGCGGGCGGCGGCCTCGGGGTTATCCACGCGCAGTATGATTACGGCTTCGTTCTCCCTGCGGGAGAGAAAGGCGTAAAGATACTCCAGGTTTACCTTAGCGTCGGCCAGGAGCCTTATGGCGCGGCTGAATTCGCCGGGGCTGTCCGTCACCCCTATGGCAATAACCTCCGAGATTTTAACCATAACGCCCGATTCCCCAAGGGCTTTTTGGGCGGCGTCCGGGTCTGTGACTATAAGGCGCAAAAGGCCAAAGTCGCTTGTGTCGGCCAAAGACAGCGCCCTGATATCGATCCCCCGCTCACAAAGCGCCTCGGTAATATCGGCCATACGCCCCGGCCGGTTTTCTACAAAAATGCTCAGCTGCCTTATCATTATTTTACCCTCCCTTATTTCTTGCGGTTATCGATTACTCTTACGGCCTTGCCCTCGCTGCGCTTTATGCTCCTGGGCTCGACAAGGCGCACGGTGGCCGCCAGCCCCAGGGTTGAAAGAAGCGCCCCGCGGATTTTTCTCTCGGAAACCTCTATTCCGCGTATCTCGTCGGTGAAGAGCTCCGGCGTCATCTCTACCTGAACCTCCAGGGTGTCGAGGCTTCCCTCGCGGCTGACCACCAGCAGATAGTTGGGTGAAAAGCCGAGCTCTAAAAGCACCGTCTCCACCTGTGAGGGGAATACGTTTATGCCGCGTATTATGAGCATATCGTCGGTCCTGCCGGCCGGCTTGCCCATCTTTATAAGAGTTCTGCCGCATGAGCAGGTCTCTCTCTTAAGCGTGCAGATATCCCGGGTGCGGTAGCGCAAAAGCGGCAGGGCCTGCTTTGTTATGCAGGTAAAGACAAGCTCCCCCTGCCTGCCCTCGGGAAGGACCTCGCCGGTATCGGGGTCTATGATTTCGGGAATATACTTATCCTCGTTTACATGCATACCGGTCTGCTCCGAGCACTCAAACGAGACTCCTGGACCCATGATCTCCGAAAGGCCGTAGATGTCGTAGGCCTTTATGGCCAAAAGCCGCTCGATCTCCCTGCGCATCTCGTCGGTCCAGGGCTCTGCTCCGAATATGCCCGCCCTCAGGGGAAGCGTTTTAGGGTCGATACCCATCTCGGCTATGGTTTCGCCTATATACATGGCGTAGGAGGGCGTGCAGCATAGAATATTGGAGCCAAAATCCCTTAGCACGTCTATCTGCCGCTTAGTGTTGCCGGAGGATACGGGAATAGCGGTCGCCCCCAGGCGCTCGGCGCCGTAATGCAGCCCCAGCCCGCCGGTGAAGAGCCCGTAGCCGTAGCTTACGTGAATGTAGTCCTCCCTTGTGCCCCCCGCCGCGACTATGGCCCTTGCCGCGTCCTCGGCCCAGTCGTCAATATCCCGGCGGGTGTAGCCCACCACCGTCATCTTGCCGGTGGTGCCGGAGGAGGCGTGAATCCTAACAAGCTCCTCTTTAGGAACGGCAAAGAGGCCGTAGGGGTAGCTGTCGCGCAGATCCTGCTTGTAGGTGAAGGGCAGCCTGCAAAGATCGTCCACCGAGCGGATATCGCCGGGGGTAAGGCCCGCCTCCTTAAATTTTTCACGGTAGAAGGGTACGTTCTCAT
This sequence comes from Oscillospiraceae bacterium, assembly GCA_031285945.1. GTDB lineage: Bacteria > Bacillota > Clostridia > Oscillospirales > Ruminococcaceae > WRAV01. The sequence continues at coordinate 62 of JAITVF010000222.1, read as the reverse complement.
AGCAGCGGCGGACAGTGTCGCGCAGACGCTCCGACTGGATGGAGCGTATTCTTCCCCTGTCG
>JAITVF010000220.1 GCA_031285945.1 Oscillospiraceae bacterium | reverse complement strand
ATTTGCTTTTTACCCTATCATCTGATTATCATTTTGTGCACATTTACCCCGATCCTTAAGTTGTTGACATTGCTTTAGAAAAGAGGGTGCCGCCCGCAGGCGGCGGGTGTTTTGACCGGGGGCCACACACGCTTCTGAAACAGAGATCAACATACCGGCAATACCCCACCCTCTTTAGTAAAGGAGGGTGCCGCCCGCAGGCGGCGGGTGTTTTGACCCGGGCCGATACCAATCTCCACGGAGTATGGCTTATGCTTAAGATAACCCCCGCCTTTGACCCCGCTATGCTTGGCGGCTACTGCAAAAAATGCGGGAAGCTTCCGGGGCCTGAGTTCTACCTTTACCGGGCCGAAATCGGCGATAAAACAATCGCCGCCTGCCTTTTTGAGGTTATGAGCAACCGGGTCGCCCCCTTGTTCTACGAGTCCCTGGAGGGGGATGAATGGCTTTTTGACGCCGTTTTGCGGGCGGGCTACAATTACGCCTCCGAGCAGGGAATAGCCGAGGGCTCCCTGCCCGAAGCCTTCAGGCAGGCGCATGGGGGCTACTTTCGCCACCTTAACTACCCGGCCCAGACCGCCTTTAGCATTGCAAATTTTTTTAAGCGCTACAAAAGCTGTGGGAAATAAAGACGAAATTAACGTAAAATAAACGGCTCGCACGCTTGTGGCGCGGGCCGTTTTGGTGTATACTAGATCCGATTGTTTTTTTGATTTTTCTTCTCCGTAAAAGGGGGAAGAAGCAACGGTTGAGCGACTATAAAACTAATTTAAGGATGGTGGACCTCCGGATGAGTGCAAAGAACTACCGTCAGATGAGGGGTGCGTTTTCGGCGGGCACTCCCGCCCGCAGCCGCATCGATATGCTGTTCGACCAGGGCGCCTTTTCAGAGCTTGCCCCTTTTGCCTCTGTCGGGGACATGCCCTGCGGCGTTATCTGCGGATACGGCTCGGTAAACGGCAGCCCGGTGTGCGCCTTTGCGCAGGAGGGGGGCGGCCTTGGCAAGGCCCAGGCGGATAAAATATCACGGCTTTACGATCTCGCCCTCAAAACGGGGGTACCTGTAGTGGGAATCTACGATTCCCTGGGCGCTAATATCGCCGAGGGGGTCGCGGCGCTTGAGGCTTACGGCGAGCTGCTTTTGCGGGTAAACAACCTTTCGGGGGTTGTGCCCCAGATTTCAATTATCGCGGGCGACTGCACCGGCAGCTCCGCCCTGCTTGCCATGAGCGCCGATTTTGTGGTTATGAGTGAAAGCGCTTCCTTCTTCCTTACCCCTCCCTCCCTTTTATCCGGCGCGCAGGAGTGCGCGGGCGGCGCCGAGGCGGCCGGGGCCGAGGGTGTGGCCCATCTTGTCTGCGCAGACGCTGATGAGGCCGTTAAAAAGGTCGCGGAGCTTCTTTCGTATTTGCCCCTTAACAATCTTTCGCCATCTCCGGTCCGCGACTTTTCCGCGCCTGAAGACGGCTTTCTGGCGGAGGATGCCCGCTACGACGACGCCTCCCCCCGCGATATTGCCGCTGCTGTCTGCGACGCGGGCAGCATTCTTCCCCTGATGGAAGGCTTTGGGAAGCGGGGCTTTGCCGCCCTCGCGACCATGGGCGGCTCCCCTGTGGGAATAGCGGCGACGGGCGGCGCGCTCTGCGAAAGATCCGCCCGCAAGATCGCAAAGCTGGTTTCGGTATGCGACAGCTTCGGCCTTCCCGTAATAACCCTTGTTAACGCTCCCGGGGTAAAGGCCCCGGACGGGGCGGGGACAGGCGGCCTGATTCAGGCTACGGCAAGGCTGGCCCATATATACGCCGAGGCGACCACCGCAAAGCTTTCGGTTATAACGGGACGAGCCTACGGCGCGGCCTATGTGGCCCTTTGCAGCCGGGCCGCCAATTCTGATTACACCGTAGCCTGGCCGGGGGCGGTTATTACCCCCATGGCCCCCCAGGCGGCGGTAGCTTTTGCTTATTCCGACAGGATAACCGCAGAGGTAAGCCGCGAGGAGGTTGTACGCGGCTACGAGGAGGATGAGGCCTCCCCCCTGACCGCCGCCGCCGCCGGATACCTGGACGATGTGATTTCCCCCAAAGAGACCCGCGCCGCCCTTTTAGCGGCCCTTGAGCTTCTATCGGCCAAGCGGGTGAGCCGCAACCCCAAAAAGCACTCGAACCTGCCCTTATAGCAGTATAACGACGATACGTTAATAACCGGAGGTATAATCTTATTATGAAACAGTTTAAGATCACTGTAAACGGAACCCCCTACGACGTTACAGTTCAGGAAACAGGCTCCGTTTCGGCGCCCGCCCAGGCGGCGGCCGCGCCCGCCCCTGTCGCCCCGGCGCCCGCACCCGCGGCGCCGGCTGCCGCCGCCGCCGGCGCGATTAAAGTTACCGCGCCAATGCCGGGCAACATTTTGGACGTTAAAGTATCGTCGGGTCAGAGGGTAGCCAGGGGCGAGGTTCTTATAGTCCTCGAGGCTATGAAGATGGAAAACGAGATCGTTGCGCCTCAGGACGGGGCGGTAGCCGGAATCCACGTAAACAAGGGCGATTCTGTAGATACCGGCGCGCTGCTGGTATCCCTTAACTGACTGGGGAGGCTAAAATGGCCAATATAAAAATTACCGAAACGGTTTTGCGCGACGCGCACCAGAGCCTTATCGCCACCCGGATGTCCCTCGATGAGATGCTGCCCATGCTCGAGGCTCTCGACGAGGTTGGCTTTTACTCGGTCGAGATGTGGGGGGGCGCCACCTTTGACTCATGCATCCGCTTTCTGGACGAGGACCCCTGGGAGAGGCTGCGGATAATAAAGAAGCATATGCCCAAAACAAAGATGCAGATGCTCTTTCGCGGCCAGAATATGCTGGGCTACCGCCATTACGCCGACGACGTTGTTGAGTATTTCGTAAAAAAGATGGTGGAAAACGGCATAGACATCATACGAATTTTTGACGCGCTCAACGATATCCGCAATCTTGAAACGGCTATCGGGGCCGCTAAAAAAGAAAACGCCCACGTCCAGGCGGCTCTGAGCTATACCTTAAGCCCGGTGCACGATATCACCTATTTTGTAAATTACGCCAAAGCCCTGGAGCAGACCGGCGCCGATTCCATCTGCATAAAGGATATGGCGGGGCTCGTTACCCCCTACGCCGCCTATGAGCTTGTGAGAGCGCTTAAAGAAACCCTTAAAATCCCGGTGCAGCTTCACACCCACTACACCTCCGGCCTTGCCTCCATGGCCCTTTTAAAGGCGGCTGAGGCGGGCGTGGATATTGTGGATACCGCCATGAGCCCCCTTGCCCTGGGAACCTCTCACACTCCCACCGAATCGGTGGTCGCCGCCTTTGCGGGAACCCCCTACGACACCGGGCTCGACCTTAACAAGCTCAACACGGTCAGGGCCCATGTCGCTAAGCTGCGGGATAAATACCTCCAAAACGGGCTTTTGAATCCCAAGGTTATGGGAGTGGACGCCAACACCCTCATCTATCAGGTGCCGGGGGGAATGCTTTCCAATCTTATCTCACAGCTAAAGGACGCGGGAAAGACCGATCAGCTCGACGACGTACTCCAGGAGATTCCGCGGGTCAGAAAGGATTCCGGCTACCCGCCCCTGGTCACCCCCACCAGCCAGATCGTGGGAAGCCAGGCCGTCTTCAACGTTATCATGGGCGAGCGCTATAAGATGGTTACCAAGGAGTTCCGGGCGCTGGTAAGGGGCGAATACGGCAAGACGCCCGCGCCCATAGACCCCGATTTCCGCAGGTTTATCATCGGCGACGACGAACCCATCGACTGCCGCCCGGCCGACCTTATTCCCCCTGAGCTCGAGAAGCTCAAGGCCGAGCTGCCCGAAAAGTACAACGAGCAGGGCGAGGACGTTCTTACCCTTGCCCAGTTCCCCCAGGTAGCCCCTAAATTTTTCGAGAGCCGCTCCAACCGCAAATACGCCGTGGACGGCAAGCACTCCGACTCAAAGGCCGGGGTTCATCCGGCGTAATGGCCTCGCCCTCGGCCCCGGGTCAAAACACCCGCCGGCTGCGGCCGGCACCCTCTTTATGCTAATCCGCAAATAAAATGCTTTTATAATATTACTCTATGCTTTCCCCGCCAGAGGCGGGGAAAGCAATAGAAAGAAGTATTTTAAATGCGGAATAGTATTACTAAAGAGGGTGGGGTATTGCCGGTATGTTGATTTCTATTTTATATGCCTGTGTCGATTCTGGCCCCACCCTCTTTAGAAAAGGGTGGCTCCGCAGAGCCGGGTGTTTTGACCCGGGCCGGCGCATTATACGCTAGACTATAGGGAGTGTTCAAATCATGGGTAACTGCGAGTATTGCGGCGCCGCTGTCGAGGAGGGCGCTCTTTGCCCCTGCGCGTCCGCGCGCGAGACCGCAACGCCCCCCGCCAAACCGGAAATTCCGCCCGAGGGCGCGCAAGGCCCGGCCGGGGGCTATCCCTCTTACCCTTACCGGGTAGAAGAGGCTCCGCCCGAGGCTCTGCGTCAGCCTCAGGCGGAATATCCGCCGTATTTCGTGCCTGCGCAGCCCCCCGGCGGATACGTCTGGCCAGGATACGCTCCGCCAG
>JAITVF010000183.1 GCA_031285945.1 Oscillospiraceae bacterium | reverse complement strand
CAGGCCGCGTTGGCCATACCGACATAGCATTTTATCACCACAAGGTTTTCGGCGTAATCAACCCCGACCACCGATTCTGAAAATACCGCGTGAAACTTAAAGCTCATATCCACGGTTTCTCTTGAGGTATTGGTTGAGTACCTGTAGCCGGCGCCCACCTGTACCTTTACGAGGCGCAGCTCCTTAATATCCCGGGATACTGTAGCCTGCGTGACCCTAAAATCGTTTTCGTTGAGCCTGCGCAGCAATTCCTCCTGGGTATCTATCTCATATTCCGCAATGAGCTCGAGGATTTTAGCGTGACGTTTGCTCTTCATTGTTGTTACCTCCTGTAGCTGAGTTTAATATCCACGCAGTTGTAAAAATCCCGTATGCCAAGGTCTATAAATTGAATGCTTTGCGGCGCTTTGGCTATAGTCAGGCTCTTGTCCCTTTCAAGTACGCCCGCGCGCATGCCGTCAACCATTATCACGGCGCCTCCCCTGAGGCTGCCGGCAGCCTCTTTTGCCCGGTATGTCCTTTCCGGAGACAGTATAGCGCTGTGGTTGAAGTGGGAATGGGGGCAGACGGCGGTCATCTGTATAAGCTCAAGGCTCGGGTGGACTATGGAGCCGCCCGCCGAAAGGCTGTATGCGGTGGAGCCGGTGGGGGTGCTGAATATAACCCCGTCGGCCCGGTGCGAGGCTACGGGGCCGGTATCGCAATGAACCTCAATTTCTATAAGATGGTCTCCGCCACGGAAGATAACAATATCGTTGAGAGCAAAGAAACAATCATCCTCCCGGTCCAGGGTCCCCTTAAGAAGCATGCGGTTAAGTATCTCGTAGTTGCCTTCTTTAAGCCGCGAAAAATGCCCCAGCTCGCTGATTTCGAGCTGGGTCAAAAACCCTATGCGTCCCGTGTTTATGCCCAAAAGCGGCTTTTTTCGCCCCAGAATAGCCTGAACGGCGTGAAGGATTGTGCCGTCCCCTCCTATTGTTATAACGATATCGCAATCAGAGAGCATTTCCCCAAACTCTCCGATCAGGCAGCCCTCATTAACGGGGGAGATTACCGCGGCGTCGGCCCTGTCGAGCAGGGGCGTTATGCCTGTCTCCAGCAGAGCCTCTACGGTGAGGCGGGCGCCGGCAACGCTGCCGTCCTTATCAAAGTTGGGCCTGAGTAAAGCCTTCATACCGTCCCCCACAAGCGCTCATGAGATTCGGCCACCACCCTGGCGGCCGCGCCCTCGTCCAGGCGGGAGGCTTCCCCCTCCCTTTTAAGATGCAAAAGGTATTCTATGTTGCCCTGCGGGCCCTTTACCGGCGAATAGTCAAGCCCGGCGGGATATAACCCGAGCCCCCGCGAAAAAGAAAGAATCCGCCCTATAACCTCAAGGTGGACGTCACGGTCTCTGACCACGCCCTTTTTGCCCACCTTTTCGCGCCCAGCCTCAAACTGCGGCTTCACGAGGCATATTATAGATCCGTTTTCCCCCAGCAAATCCTTAATGGGGGGAAGAAGCAGGGTCAGCGAGATAAAGCTCGCGTCGGCCGAAATAAAATCCGGGGCTTCGGGGATATGCTCCCGGGTAAGATATCTCGCGTTTGTCCGCTCGAGAACGATCACCCGGCTGTCGGATCTAAGCTTATAATCGAGCTGCCCGTAGCCCACGTCTACCGCGTAAACCCTGGACGCCCCGTTTTGTAGCATACAGTCGGTAAAGCCACCGGTAGAGGCGCCTATATCCGCGCAGACACAGCCGCCCAGATCCACCCCGAAAACCCCGAGCGCCTTTTCGAGCTTGAGTCCGCCGCGGCTTACGTACTTAAGCTCACCGCCCCTCACCTCGATCGGCGCTTCCTCGTCCAGCTCATCGCCCGGCTTAAGAGCCTTTTCGCCGCCCGCCATAACAAGGCCCGCCATTATAAGAGCCTTTGCCCTATCCCTGCCCGAGGCAAGGCCCCGCTCCACTAAAATCTGGTCAAGCCGCTTTTTCATCGGCCTTCACGCCCAAATCGGGTAATATCCTCCGCAAGAGAGCCGGCGTCAAGCCGCAGTGTTTTCATCTGCCAGGCCACCGTACCCTGGGGCACGAACCGGTTTTCTATCGCCCGCAGCATCGTCTTCCCACGATATCCGCCGAGGGAGAGCCTCGCCAGAAAATGTTCGCCAATGCCGCCAGCGCTTATTCCCTCTTCGACAAAGATTATCCGCTCATACCGGGCGGCGATGCCCAGAACGCCTTTATCCAGAGGCCATATCTTAGTCATTCTTATTATCGAAACCCTATCGCCCCCAGGCAGTGTCCGCCTTGCCTCCGCCACCTGCGCAAAGATTCTTCCGTAGGTGACTATAAGGGTTTCGCGGCTGCCGCTGTCGATATGGATTGAAGCCGCGGTCGGCCGGTCGAATTTATCCGGCTCGCACTGCCCGCCCCGGGGATAGCGCACAGCCTGTATCCCCTCCCCGGCGACCGCTTCGCCCAGGCAAAGCTCCAGCTCCTTATATGATACGGGGCTGTATATCGCGGCGCCCGGAACGGTAGAGAGAAATGCGCAGTCGAAAATACCCTGATGCGTTTCGCCGTCCTCGCCTACAAGACCCGCCCTGTCCACCGCGAGAACTATGTGGCGCCGGTCTATGGCGCAATCGTGCAGGAGCTGATCGTAGCCCCGCTGTAAAAAAGTGGAATAAACCGCCATAACCGGCACAAGCCCCTTCGAGGCCATGGCCGCGCAAAATGCGATTCCGTGGCCTTCGGCTATGCCGACGTCGAAGAATCTGCCGCTTTTTTTAAACCGTCGGGAAAAGTGATAAAGGCCGGTCGCGTATTTCATGGCGGCGGTTACCGCCACAATTCGGTCGTTTTCTTCGGCGAGCTCGGTGAGGCGGCGGCCGAATACGTCGGAAAAGCTGTCGGCTAGGGGGAGCGGCTCGCCGGCGTATTTGGGATCAAATTTGGCCACGCCGTGCCACGCGCCCGGGTTCTGCTCCGCGTAAGTATAGCCCTTTCCCTTTACGGTGCGCACATGAAGCAGAACAGGCCGGTTAAGTCCCCTCGCCCTTCTTAACGAGTCCTGCAGGGCCGAAAGATCGTGACCATCCACCGGGCCCATGTAGGAGTAGCCGAGATCCTCGAAGAAGTCGCTGTGGTAAACAAGATTCTTTATCTGGGCGACCGAGCCGGACGCGAGGCTCGTCAGGCTGTCTCCCATCAGGGGTATAGACTGCAAGACCGACTTTGTAACGTCCTTGAGCTTATAATAAGAGGAATTGGTCCGCAGCCGGCTTAAATATTTCGTAAAGCCGCCTACATTTTTAGAGATGCTCATCTCGTTGTCGTTAAGTATTACGATAACTCTGCCGTCCTTATTCTGCGCGAGAGAGTTGAGCCCCTCAAAGGCCATTCCGCCGGTAAGGGCGCCGTCGCCGATTACGGCGATCACGTGCCCCTTCTCGCCCAATAGCTCCTTGCTTCTGGCGATTCCCCCCGCAACCGAAAGGGAGGTGGAGGCGTGACCCGAGACAAAGGGATCGTGCTCCGACTCTGAGGGCCGCGGAAAACCGCTTATCCCGTCCGCCCGGCGAAGGGCGGAGGAAAGGTCCCTGCGCCCCGTCAGCAGCTTGTGGGTGTAGCACTGATGGCCCACGTCCCACACGATCTGATCGGCGGGGCTCTCAAAAACGCGGTGAAGGGCCACCGTCAGCTCCACCACCCCAAGGTTTGAGGCAAGGTGCCCTCCGTTTTGGGAAACGCTTTCGATAAGTGTATCGCGAATCTCTTTGCACAATCTCTCCAGATTCCCCGGCCCCAGCCTTTTTAGAGCCTCGGGTCCGGTAATTCTGTCGAGCAGGCTCTTATCCATACAATATTCTCCTGATGTCGTTAATCAGCGGCTTATACAACCGGCATAAACATGGCGACAAGAATTCCCAAAAGGCAACCGCCCAAAACCTCTATTGGGGTATGGCCCAGAAATTCCTTGAGCTCCCTGGGAATCAGCGGCTCCTCTTCATGCTCTTCAACCACGCCGTCGCCGTTCATGTCCTTCTTTTGCTTAAAGAAGGGGAACTCGAAAATCATTTTGTTTAAAACCTTCGCCTGTTCGCCCGCCGCGCGGCGCACCCCCATGGCGTCGTACATTACAATGGCGGCGAGCGCTATTGCAAGCCCGAACTCCGGGGAGGAAAACCCTACCTTCTTTTGGATAGCTATTACTATGGAGCTCGTGAGGGCCGAGTGAGAGCTTGGCATTCCGCCAGCGCCTATAAGCCGCTCCGGCACTATTCTGCGCGTCATAAGCAGCGTAAAAAACACCTTGCAGACCTGCGCCCCAAAAAAGGCGACCACTCCCACGTTCATTATATAGTTGCCGGTTATATCGCGAAGATAATTCATGGTTCCCCTTTCAACCCTGCGCTTAAGATCACCCTATTTAGGCTCTTCCACCGGAAAAAGCTCGTTTAGCCGGAGCTTTGCGTCCTCAAGGGATTTGTTGCAGAACGTAACAAGTCCGGCCCCTTCGGCGAAAAGGGCCAGCGAATCGTCCAGCGAAAGAACCCCGCTGTCAAGCGAGGCCACGATTTCATCCAGGCGCTTTATAGCCAGCTCAAAGCTTAAGTCGCCGCCGCCCGTTTTGCTCATAGCCATTTCTCCCTCTTCACGCTAAGAACCTCAGCCTCAGCCGACCCGTCCGCGAAAAAAAGCTCAACCCCGTCGCCGGGTTCAAGCGTCTCTGCCGCGGCCACCGACCCATCTCTGCGGGCGAGGCAGTAGCCGCGGTCAAGCACCCGCAGCGGGCTGAGCGAATCGAGAAGCGCCGCCGCCATACTCACCCGCCGGTCGGCCGCGTGAATAAATATACGCTTACTATTATACATCGATTTCACGTAAATATCTAGGGCCTGCCCGGATTTTATAAGCGCGTTTTTCGGGGAGCGAAGGGCCGGGCTTTCTTTTAGCCGAAAAAGGACGTCTTCTTTTTCTTTAAGAATACCGTAAGCCTTGGCCGAAAGCCCCCTGTGCCGGTCAAGAAGCGCCCGTTTCTCACGCTGAAGGTACCCCGCCTTT
>JAITVF010000108.1 GCA_031285945.1 Oscillospiraceae bacterium | reverse complement strand
GGCTCACGGGCGGCCCGGGCCTTTTGGCTGCGCCGCTTTCCGCCAGCCCGGCGTGATTGAGAACCACGGTGAAGGTAAAGGCCGAGCCCCTGCCCTCCTCCGATTCCACCCATATTCTTCCCTTCATCATCTCAACAATATTGCGGGAAATGGCTAAGCCCAGGCCGGTGCCGCCAAATTTGCGGGTGGTGCTGTTCTCGGCCTGCTGGAAGGAGCTAAAAATGCGGGACTGCTGGGCCTTGCTTATCCCTATGCCTGTGTCGGTTATTGAGACCTGTACGGTGCAGAGGCCGTCGTCCTCGCTCAAAAGGCGGGCGTCAAGGCTGACCGACCCGCCCTCGCCCGTAAATTTTACGGCGTTACCCAAAAGGTTGGCGACTACCTGGGCGAGGCGCTGATCGTCGCCGTAGAGGGTTTTGGGTATGCGCTTATCTATGCGCACCATAAGCCGCTGCTTTTTTTCCTCGGCCCGGTAGCCCGCCACGTTCACGGCCTGGCGGAGCATACCCTCGAACTCAAAGTATACCGGCGAAAGCTCAAACTTGTTGGCCTCTATCTTTGACATATCCAGAATATCGCTAATAACCCCCAGCAGGTGGTGGGAGGCGTCCTCAATTTTTGCGAGACAGTAATCCTTTCGGCCAACGTCCGCCGAGGCCTTGCCGATTGCCGTCATACCTATTATCGCGTTCATGGGGGTGCGCATCTCGTGGCTCATGTTGGCAAGAAAATCCGACTTTGCCATATTGGCGCGCTTTGCCGACTCCATAGCCTCGTTGATCTCGGTTATATCGTTAAAGAGCGCCATTATTCCGGTGCTCTTTCCCTCCTCGTCGGTCATGGGGGTAATAACGGTTGAAAAGGTGCGCCGCGCTCTCTGCTGCACAAACTCGTAGGCGACCGATTGCCCGCTGCTTACGGCAATATCAAGAGACCTCGAGAATCTTTCGAGGTTTTCATCAGATATACGCGATTGTAAAACCTCGCGATAATGCATGCCGTTTATAAGGCCGAAGCTGCCGATTTCCAATTCCCGCAAAAAGGAATCGGAGGCGTAGGCAAAGCGGCCGTCAAAATCAAGAAGGAGCAGGATGCTGATTGAGTTTTCGAGGACCAGCTTAAAGAACTGAAGATCCTTTCTTATGGACTCGTTGAGAATCGATTCCATTCGGTTTTGCATTGCGGAATACCGCAGCGCCCTCTCGGAGTTGATCTCAAGAAGAGAGAGCTTTCTTTTTAAGGCGCGGATTTCCTTTTTAAGCTCGTCGACGCCGGGGCTGCCGGGGCCGGCGCGGCTGTTTTCAAAATTCTCACTCATCGCTATTTTATGCGGCAGACGACCGCTGTATAGTTGTGAAAAAAGTTACGCAGCCTGCCGTTCGAGTCGGGCAGGGGGCAGATTTCGCTGCTGCTGTAGGCAAAAATCCCGGGGGCGTTGCCCACCGCGCCAACATACCTTTCGGCCTCGGCGGTGTTGTTGGCGCCTAAAACCATATACCGCCCTATGCAGGAGTAGCATAGGACGCAACCCCCCTCGGCCGGGGTTTCCCCCAGCGTTTGCCGCGTGGTCGTAAGAACGTCGTTCATATCTATGTGGCCTATACCCAGCACCGCGTTTTCCGGCATGGCGCCGCCGCAGATCGCGTACCCCTCGGGGGTAAGGGAATAAACCACCCGGGCCACCGGCTCGGTTCCGCTGCGGTGGTAGATAAAAAATGGAACGGCGCCCACCCCCGCCGAAAGCTCATCTTTGCCGAGGCCTATCTCGCTCAGGTAATCAAGTACGGTTTTGCCGTTGACCGCCTGAAGGATGTTGCCGCTGGAGGCCGTTATAACGGCCTTTTGGCTCCTTATTCTGCTTTTGTCGGCCGAGGCTACCGAATATGTGATTTGGGGCGCGCCAAAAATGGCGGCCATAACCACCGACCGGCTCAGGGCTTTGCCGTTATGGATCGTTCTGGAGCCTGAGTAATCAACCGAGTGGTCGGTGCAGACCATACCGAAAAGAGGTATTCCGCCGCTTGCCCTGTCGATTTCTTCAAGAACCATATCGCCGCTTATAATATTGAGCATGGGGAAATAGCTCATAAAGGCGGCCGGTTTTTTTTCGCCCCCGCCCATAAGGGCCGCGATCCCTTCGCCTATTACCGCAGCGTAATCCTCGGCTATGGCAAGCTCGGCCGTTTTAAACTCGCAATCGTCGCTCGTAAGAACGGTAACCGCGAGAATAACCTGATCAATTTCCCCCACCGAAGCGCTCATGCAGGTGGTCGCGCCGACGCATTCGAAGGGCAGGGCGTCGCAAACGGCCTTGAGCGCCCCGGTATCCTCAAACTCCGAAAAGCACGAAATAATCCCCAGCGAATTCTTCATGAGATTCCTGTCGGGGCTTATAGCCGCTACAATTTCAGCAGCCGCCGCCTGCGGATCGTCGATTTCCCTTGTTACCGCGCTGATAGTTTTGATCATATTACGGCACGCTCCATTATAATTTTTACGGCTCTTTATTCTTGCCTATATTATAGCAAAATATCTACGAAAGAAAAAGCCCCCCGCCCGTAATATATATTAAACCGGTCTATATTGATGGGTGGGCCGGGGGTGCGATTGCAAAAATGCGCCCGCCGGATTATACTACAGCTGGGGGGATTTGCCATGGCCGGTAAAAGCAAGAGCCCAGGGCCCTTTACCTTTATAGACCTTTTCGCGGGGATAGGCGGGCTTCGCCTCGCCTTTGAGGCCTCGGGCTGCGTTTGCGTGTTTTCGAGCGAGTGGGACCGCTTTGCGCAAAAGACCTACGCGGCCAACTTTGGCGAGCCGCCATTTGGCGATATTACCAAAATTCTGGGCCGGGATATTCCCGATCACGATATACTGGCCGCAGGCTTTCCCTGCCAGCCCTTTTCAATAGCGGGCGTATCCAAAAAGAACAGTCTTGGGCGGGCGACCGGCTTTCTCGATAAAGCTCAGGGGACGCTGTTTTTCGAGGTTGTAAGAATTATTTCGGACAAACGGCCCCCGGCCTTTTTGCTGGAAAACGTAAAGAATCTTAAAAGCCACGACGGCAAAAACACCTTTCGCGTTATTACAGGCGCCCTTGACGAGCTTGGGTACGGGGTTTTTCACGCGGTTCTCGACGCCGGGGACTACCTGCCCCAGCACAGGGAGAGAATATTTATAGCCGGCTTTGACAAAAAAAGATTCGGGGAGGATATTCCCTTCGGCTTTGAGCTAGAAAAGCCCGCCTCGCCCCCCCGCCTCGGCGATATACTGGAGAGCGCGGCGGATGATAGATATACCCTTTCGGACCGGCTGTGGCGGTATCTTCAGAGCCATGCCCGGAAGCACCGGGCAAAGGGGAACGGCTTCGGGTATGGGCTCGCCGATATAAACGGCGCCTCCAGGACCTTAAGCGCCAGGTATTACAAGGATGGCTCGGAGATTCTTATCCCGCAGGAGGGTAAAAACCCGCGCAGGCTCACCCCCCGCGAATGCGGGAGGCTTATGGGCTTTCCCGAGAGCTTTATTATACCGGTATCCGATACACAGGCCTACCGGCAGTTCGGCAACTCGGTGGCCGTGCCGCTGGCGGCCGCGGTAGCAAAAAGGCTTACCGCAACCCTGAGCGACCTTTGGCTACAGGGCCGATAATACAGCTCCGCGATTAAAATCGTTTGAAGACTCGCGAGGATTTTTTTGCCCTGCCGCGTTGTCCTCCTCGGCGGACGTCAGCCCGCCGCCGTCGGCCGCTATATAGCTTCCCCCGCCTTGGGCGGGGGAAGCTATATAGTAATATTATAAAAGCATTTTATTTG
>JAITVF010000065.1 GCA_031285945.1 Oscillospiraceae bacterium | reverse complement strand
GCCAACGCGATGAAGGACTGGGCTGTCGAGAAAGGCGCCACTCATTACACCCACTGGTTCCAGCCTATGACCGGCATCACCGCCGAAAAGCACGAAAGCTTCCTCTCCCCTGCCGCTGAAGGCGGGATCATTATGGAGTTTTCGGGCAAAGAGCTCATACACGGCGAATCGGACGCCTCCAGCTTTCCCTCGGGGGGACTGCGCGCCACCTTCGAGGCCAGGGGCTATACCGCTTGGGATCCGACCTCTTACGCATTTATCAAGGACGGCGTTCTCTGCATACCGACAGCGTTCTGCTCCTACACCGGCGACGCGCTGGATAAAAAGACGCCTCTTCTTCGCTCGATGGAGGTCATAAATCGCGAATCGTTGCGAATTTTAAGACTGATGGGCGATACCGATACAAGCCATGTTTCCTCTACGGCGGGCGCCGAGCAGGAGTATTTCCTGGTTGACCGCGCGGTTGCGGAGGGCCGCCGCGATCTTAAATTTTGCGGCAGAACCCTTTTCGGCGCAAGCCCCCCAAAGGGCCAGGAAATGGAGGATCACTACTACGGCTCCATACGCCCGCGCGTTAAGGCATTTATGGAGGAGCTTAACACAGAGCTCTGGCGGCTTGGCATACACGCTAAAACCGAGCACAACGAAACAGCGCCAGGGCAGCACGAGCTGGCGCCCGTCTTCACAACTGTCAACATAGCGGTAGACCACAATCAGCTTACAATGGAGATTCTAAAAAAGGTGGCCGAGCGCCACGGCCTCTTATGTCTCCTTCACGAAAAGCCATTCGCGGGGGTAAACGGCAGCGGCAAGCACAACAACTGGTCGCTCTGTACCGATTTGGGCAAGAACCTTCTCGACCCCGGCGAGCATCCGCAAAGCAATCTGAGCTTCCTTACCTTTATGGTGGCTGTGCTCTGCGCCGTGGATGATTACCAGGATCTGCTAAGAATCTCGGTGGCTGGAGCCGGCAACGACCATCGACTGGGCGGCGATGAGGCCCCGCCCGCCATCATATCGGTATTTTTAGGCGACGAGATCACCGCGGTACTCGCGGCGCTCGAGGAAAACAGGCCCTATGACCCCCACAAGCTCATGGAGCTTAAGGCGGGCGTTAAGACCATACCCTCCTTCTATAAGGACAACACCGACCGTAACCGCACCTCCCCCTTCGCCTTTACCGGCAACAAATTTGAGTTCCGTATGCCGGGCGCGAGCCTTTCCATCGCCGGGCCCAATTTTGTACTCAACACTATTATTGCCGACGCTCTGCGCGAGATAGCGGACCGGCTCGATATCTCCGGCAGCGCAGAGGCGGAACTTCGCCCCCTTCTCGCGGAGCTCCTTAAAAAGCACAGGCGGATTATCTTTAACGGCAACAACTACGCTAAAGAATGGGTGGCCGAGGCCGAGCGCCGCGGACTTTCCAATCTTGTGAGCACAGCCGAGGCTGTTCCCCACTTCCTGGACGATAAAAATGTCGGGCTCTTCGTCCGCTACGGCATACTAAGCGAGGCAGAAATCCGCTCCCGATACGAAATTATAATGGAGGGTTACTGCAAGACACTCCAGATCGAGGCGCTTACCATGGCGGAAATTGCCAGGAAGGATATTCTGCCGGCGGCGTCGAGCTTTCTGACCGAGCTTGCGTCGGCTTATTCCGGCCTTATACGTGTCTGTCCCGAAGCCTGTGCGAACCCGGGGGATGTGAGGCTAGCCCTAATTAAGAAGCTTAGCGGTCTTACAAACAAGCTTTTTGATAGAGTGGAGAGGCTTGAGTTCGCCCTCTCGGCCTGCAACTCCGCGGGAAGCGATGTAAAGGCAATGGCTCTGCATTGCCGCGACCAGGTCTATACGGCTATGCAGGAACTGCGAGCGGCAGCCGACGATCTTGAGGTAATTGTGGGCAGAAAGCACTGGCCAATGCCAGATTACGGAGATCTGCTCTTTAGTGTCTAGGTAAATTTCTCCCCCGCCGAAAGGCGGGGGAGAAATTGCGTTTGCGATGGGGGCGATGGTCGTTCGGCTCGCCACCTGCGGGTAGCAATCGCCGGATATGGCCGTTATACTACTCCGCTTATTTGGACGCGTTGCTCTAAACGGGAAAAACAGTCGACTTCATATATTCCCTGTAAAACTCGCTCATTTCATCATAGGCTTCCATATCGACGCCGTGGGGCGCGTGAAAACTCAGCTTGAGCGCCCGGTCAAAGAGCAGGATGTATCGGCCTATCGCAACCCCCAACCCCGTGCCGTCCGTGTCCTTCTCGCCGGTCTGATTCGTACGCAAGGCGCGTTGGAGCGTCCCGTCCCGGATGGAGATTCTCGGGCCTCCGGGGCATGCTTTAGCCGTCAGGCTTGCTTCGAGCTGGCTCCATATCTCAAAGAAAGCGATCAGACGGGATAAAAGCGCGTCGCTCCGCGTTCTTGAAGATACCCTGAACTCGCAGCCTGAGTGAATCCTGCCGGGCAAAAACTCTACAGTATAGCGCAGCGTTGGATTGTACCGGTATTGAATGGCGCTTTTGAGCTGTAGCATCCAGGCGGAAGAGCTCAGTGGCAGCACTACTTCATCCGACACGGTCTCGATTATCGCCCGGAAGACGGTCTCCACCCTTTTCTCCGGGGTTTCCAGCAAGAGGTGGTCGGCCAGTATCCGGTTGACAAGACCCGAACGGCTTATCCCACTTTTATGGGCCAGAGCGTCCAGCCCGGCGACGACGTCGTCGTTGAGCATGATGCTGTACATGCTTTTTTTCAGGGCGTTTGCCTCCTCTTATCGGTTGTTGACGCAAGTGTCTTTACTCTTTCAATTCCCTTGTGCACAGAGAAAAAAGCCGCCAGCCTCCTGCGAGATTATAGCAATCAAAGCCCTTCTGCATAAGGATTCTACAGGCAATATAGCTGCGCATCCCGCTGTGACAATTTACATAGACGGGCTTTTCCCGGGAAATCTCCCCCATATGCTCCCTCAGCGTGTCGAGCGGTATGTTTATCGCGCCGCTCATGACCATTCCGCGCGAGGTTTCATACTTTTCGTGAACGTCAAGCCAGGTGATTTTCTCTGGCGCAAGCGCCCGGGCCTCGTGCCAGTGGATTATCTTTACAAGTCCCGAGCGCGCGTTTTCGGCTGTAAAGCCCGAAATATTTACGGGATCCTTTGCAGAGGAAAACGGCGGAGCGTAGGCGAGCTCGAGTCCGGTAAGATCTTTTGTGGTCATGCCCGCGCGGAGCGCAGTCGCGAGAACGTCCAGCCGCTTATCAACTCCTTCACGCCCCGCCAGCTGCGCGCCCAAGAGCCTGCCGTCCTCAGGCGCGTAAACGAGCTTTATGGACATAAAGTCTCCGCCCGGATAATATCCGGCGTGAGATGAGGACCAGGTAAAGCTCACGCGGTAGTCGATCCCCATAGCCTTTGCGGTCCGCTCGTTTATCCCGGTGCAGCCTGCGGTCATATCGAAGCACTTGAGTATCGACGTCCCCTGTGTGCCGGCGTATTCCGAATTAAGGCCGCAGATGTTATCGGCCGCTATTCTCCCCTGCTTGTTGGCGGGTCCCGCCAGGGGCAGAAAGCCAGGCTCTCCGGTGACAAAGTGCTCTACCTGCACGGCGTCGCCAACGGCATAGATGCTTTCATCTTGGGTACGCATATGTCTGTCGGTTACAATAAGCCCGCGTGAGGTCACCTCAAGACCGCAGCTTTTAGCGAGGGCGCTCTCGGGCCGAACGCCGACAGAGAGAAACAAAAGCTCCGCCTCTATCTGCTGCCCCCCCGTTAATACGGCGGTCAGGGCATCATCCTTCTCTATTATCTCCTCAAGCCCTTTCCCGAGGATAAGGCGCACTCCCTTCTCCCGCAGGTGGGTCTGAATCTCGGCCGCTACGTCAAAGTCAAATGGGGGCAGGATGTGTTGGGCAAGCTCAACTATGGTAACGCCGCATCCCGCGCGGCAGAGATTTTCCGCCATCTCAACGCCTATATATCCCCCGCCTATCACAACCGCTTTTGTCACGCTGTTTCGCTCTATATATTCCTTAATGGCAAGGGTATCGGGAATATCCCTCATGGTGAATACCTTTTTGCTGTCAAGCCCCGGCAAATTGGGCCTGAGCGGCTGAGCTCCCGGCGAGAGAATAAGCCTGTCCCAGCATTCCTCATATTCCAATGAGTTCATTACGTCCCGTATGCGAAGGGTTTTCTTTTCCCTGTCAAGTGATAACACTTCACAGTTGACTTTAACGTCGACGTTAAAGCGGCCGCTAAAGCTTTCCGGAGTGTTAAGGGTAAGCTCCTCCTCCGAGGAAATCACGCCGCCTATGTAATATGGAAGGCCGCAGTTGGCAAAGGAAATATATGGACCCCGCTCAACTAAAACTATCTCGGCCCTTTCGTCCAGTCGCCGCAGCCGAGCTGCCGCGGAAGCGCCGCCCGCCACCCCGCCGACTATGATAACCTTCATGTTTTCCATCTCCTCCTTATTCCGCTATAATCACCAGTATAGCACGACTATTCCTCAAAATGAAAGCTTTCTAAAATTATCAAGGGTCATTATCACATAATATTTTCTGCGTTCGGCACACTATAATTGTTGATTTCTATATTCAAAATCACTTTTCAGGGACGCAATATTATGGTATACTTAGTTCAAAATGTTTGTTTTAGCAGGGAGTGTTATTTTAATGATTACCCACAGAAGACGTAAATTTGCCGCAATTGCTTTAGCCGCCATACTTCTGGCGACCGCGCTGGCCTCGGGAGGGGCCGCTCTGCCAAAGATGGGAATGCCCCTTGATTCCGACAGCACCGACTGGGTTGCGCTCTACTATGCGGAAACCGGCGAAAAAGCCGGCGGCTCTTCCGCAACCGGTTTTGGCTCAGGTTCAGGCGTTTCGTCCGCAAGCAGTCTTTATCCTTACGCGAATTTTAAAAAGTCCATCAGCGATTATGCTGCCGTGAACCCCGATATCAAGGGATGGCTACATATTCCCAACACGAATATGAGCTCCCCTATCGCCTTTAACGGCTCGCAGGACAATAACTACTATCTTTACCGGGACTGGAAGGGCACAAACTACCCGGGCATAACCTGGCAGAACTGGTCCAGCTACCCCAATTGCGTTACCTATCTCGATTACCGCACAAAGCTTAACAGCAGCTGGAACGCGTCCTCCTGGAACATGGTTCTTTACGGCCATAACTGGAACAACCTGCGGGCCCCTTTCGGCATAGGCAATTACGATAACCTTACCATGTTCGGCCAGCTTCCCTCCTATACCGATATAAACTTCGCGACCAAAAACCCACACATCTACTTCTCCACCGGCGAGATGGAAGGTATCTGGAGAGTGTTCGCGGTGGGATACACTGTTAACACGCCTAAGTTCTTTTACAATAGCCCCAATCCGGGAAAAGAACAGCGCCAGTTCCTCGTTGACGAGTGGCGCGACTACAGCCTCTTCGATTTTAACGTAGAGGTCGACTCTACCGACCGCCTTCTCACCCTTACCACCTGTACCCGGCAGTACCCGAATCTTGGGGACGCCCAGCGCTTTGTGGTGGTCGCGCGGCTCCTGCGTGAGGGCGAGAGCGAGAACGACGTTGTGACCGCAACCGTCAACCCCGATATTCAGGCTCCCACCGCCGCTCTGGGCTAAGCCTTAACGCCTTTTATCCCCGGTCTGCTCGCGCGGCCCGGGGATTTTTGGTATTCGGCATATTCGCCTTCTTTGCAACAAGTGTTCTGTGGTATAACTACATTCATACCAGTCCGCAATAAAAACACAAACAGCTTTCTATCGCGGAATTGTATCAGAATATCATAACTTGGGGGATGAAATAATGAGGATATCATCCGAGCCTTTCGGATTGTTGGCGGACGGGCGCGAGGTTGTTTGCTACACGCTGGAAAACGGCGGGCTTAAGGCGGAAATCCTTAACTATGGCGGAATTGTAAGAAGCCTTTCGGTTCCCGACAGGGCGGGAAGGATGGCCGACGTTGTTCTTGGTCAGCCCAGCCTTGAGCGCTGCGAGGCAAACCCTGAATGCCTGGGCGCCATAATAGGGCGCAACGCCAACCGCATATCCGGCGCAAGGTGCCAAATAGACGATGATGTGGTGGAGCTTGAAGCCAACAATGGCGCAAACAACCTGCACAGCGGCGCAAACGGGCTTCATCACCGCCTTTTCAGCGCCGAGGTGCACACGTTTAGCAACCTGCCGGCCCTTATTTTGAGCCACACCGTTGAAGATGGCTCGGATGGCTTTCCCGGAAACCTTATTGTAACCGTCGCCTATGCATTAACTGAGGACAACGCCCTTATGATCGATTACCGGGCCGTATGCGATAAGGATACCGTGGTCAATCTGACCAATCACAGCTATTTTAATCTTGCCGGCCACGACGGCGGAAACATTTACGGCCATATTTTGGAGCTTGACGCGCCCTTTTACACACCCAACACCGCCGAGCTGATACCCACGGGCGAGATTATAAGCGTAAAGGACACGCCTTTCGATTTTTACTCTTCCCCCAAACCTGTCGGCAAAGATATCCACAGCGCACTTACTCAGCTTCGGCACTGCGGCGGCTATGACCACAATTTTGTGCTCTCGGGAACAGGCTACCGCAAAATAGCCTCTGTCACTGAGCCTGAATCGGGCCGCGTCATGACCGTGTTTACCGATCTGCCAGGAGTTCAGCTATACACCTCAAACGCCTTTGATGGCGAAAAATCTTATAAAGACGGCGTAAAATATCAAAAGCACGGCGGGCTCTGCCTTGAAACGCAGTTCTTCCCCAACGCGCCCAACATTCACCACTTCCCCTCCCCTTTCTTTATCGCGGGCGAGGAATACACCTCCACCACTACCTTCCAGTTTTCTGTAAAATAGTGCATTTTACCAGAAAGCGTTCTCCGGGTCGGCCCTTAAGGGCGAAACACGGAGACGCTTTTATTTTTTATGCAGAATTCAGTGCTTACCGTTCAACGCCTTTATAATCGGGGATTATGATTTTATCTCACAATCGGCGAGATTTTCCATAGAATAATATATAGTCGATATCAATCTTATACTGATCACCGATAAAATGCGATGCTTTTTATTGGCGATTAGTATTACAAAGGAGACAAAAACAGTATGTGTAACAACTATACGCCCTATTCAAGCGCAGGCATCGCGTACGGAGCGCAGCAGCATTCCTCCCCGCAAAGCATCCAAAGCATCAGACGGCAATTTCAGGCAATGAGCGCCGACGCCGTCGCCGCGAACCCCAGGTACATAACTCAGCAATCATACGGATCGCCGACAACCGCGTATTCCTACACTACCGAGCAATTCTCCGACGACACGGATCTTATGGGCGAAGGCTTTGTTTCAAATTCCCCCATGGCTCTGTCACTTTCAGGCTTTGATTCCTTAATGCCGGTGGAGTCAACAAGCGGCAGCGGCGCCGATATCCGGAGCTTTTTGAGTTCCCACCTAGGCGATATGGTGCGGGTTGAATTCTTGCTGGCCGACAACACCATCGAGCGGGTAGGAATACTGAGCGAGGTGGGTGATAATTACATAGTGCTTAACTCGGCCGATAACGCCAACAGACTCCTGTGCGATATGTCCTCGATAAAATTTGTTACAATTACGCAGAACGATTATTCTCAAAACAGTTATTCACAGAACGCCGCGAACACTCTTTCTTCCGCCCAATCGGCAGATCCGTGCGGAAGATACGGCACAGACTGACGCAATAATACAACCCGAAATAAAAAGCATGGCATAACTTTGCGAGTATATGTAACCGCCGCGCAGAAGCTCGCCGTCTGTTTCACTTAACGCACCCCGCACAAAGATTAACACTATTCCGCATTTAAAATACTTCTTTCTATTGCTTCCCCCGCCTCTGGCGGGGGAAGCAATAGATTAATATTATAAAAGCATTTTATTTGCGGATTAGTATAACACTCATTTTAACACTAAAGTTTTCGATATAGCTCTGAAAAATAGCATAACAAAAACCGTCTAGACCCTTGATTTTAGGCGGTTTTTGTTATGCTGCAAATATCCGTGAATTGCTCGTTAAGAGCAACTTGACCAGAAGTTCGCGCCGCCCCACCACCTATTCCTTTGTGATAATAGATAATAGTTGAATCATCTCCCCATGGGTGGTATGATTGGTTTGGGTTTAGGACGATCAATTTATTCAGAGAGGAAAACACACCAGCATGATATTTACAACAAGAAGAATCTTAGCCTCCATTATGGCGTTTACCTTGCTAACCCTTGCGGCCTGTACAGATAGAAACGAGTTATCAAGCTCCAGTGGGGCGTCAGAATTTTTATCGCAAGCTGTGAGCGAAGCGCCAAGCACAACGCCAGAGGCCTCCCCTGCAGAATCGTCGGAAACCGACGAATCCTCGTCACAAGAAACAGTCCCGCCCGATATGGCGGAGCCCCCAGAGAATACAAGCCCGTTTGAAGTGTCTCTCCCCGTTATGAATGAGATGGGCAGCCCTTTGGACGAAACAATTGACTTCACGATATATCTTCCGTCAGAGTGGACGGTATCTATTACAGAAACCATTGCCGAAGTATTAGACGGAGATGATCGGGTCGTTATGGCGTCGGCACGCTATGCCACATTTGAAGATGCCGACGCTGCCTATCGGGATGCCGTTGTCACGCGGGATATTGATTCCGGCTTATACAAATGCAAGTATTATCATATGCAGCCGGAGAATACGAGCGGTGACACGACGATTCTAAACGAGCTTATCTACTGTATCGCTGCGGGCGACAGGATGATGTTTTTCACCTTCTTCCCTTCTTACGGTACTGGCATCGGTACGCAAAGCGAGCAGTTCACCGCGTATATCAGCACCCTTAAATTAGCGCCAAAAAGCGATTCACAACTAGAATCCGCAGCGAATACGTCCACAGTAGAATTTTCGGCGGGCCCGGATGGCGAAAAGGTTTCCCTTGGCATAGGGGATCAGCTCGGGGATTGGACATTGACCGAATTGCAGATACAGCAGGACGGTCAGGACGCCGGGCGCGTGAAGGCGCTTTTTGTGGGGGATGTGACGCTGCGCGGCACAATCACCCGCGCCCCTTTCGACGGCTATGTCTATGATTTTTCAGTCGGCATAGAGGACGCATCAAAAATGCCCTATTATATCTTCCCTGATGATACAGACATATCGGAAGGCAATGTTGGGATCAGGCTGGATTTCGCGGACAGCATGGATGAAATGGTGTCGGATATGGAGCTAGAAGCCGACGAGAGCAAGGACTGCGTTATTATAATCAGTGATTACCGATTTGCTCTTTCGCCTAGGGTAAATATGTTGGTAACAAATAGTGCAACGGTTGTCGGCTTAAAATCACCGTGACAACCTGACCGCCATATCTGCGTCTACGGTTAAAAAATCAAAGATTTTCTCAATTATCCATTCGCCGGACCATCGTGCGAACCGACCGTACGCTGCTTAAAAACCGACCACTCTCCCGGGTCTATATGTTACGTCTCGCTGCGCCAGCGGCCCCTCAGGAAGAAGGTGAGGCCTATAAGGCAGGGGATTACCGGCGAGACCGATTCGGCGATACAAAGGCCCGTGAAGCCATAATCAAAGGCGGCTGTGAGCAGAAAGCTCAGCCCAAGGCGGATGACCGCCGAATGTAGCAGGGTATTTAGCATGGCTACAAAGGGCGCGCCGGCGCCTGTCGCGAAATTATCCAGAACATTCATCACCACAGAGGGGATGAAGTTAAAGGAGCAGCATATAAGCAGATAACGAGCGCCCGACTCAATCACCTCCGGGTCGGGACTGAATAAGCCGAGAAAGGGACGCAGGAAGAGGTGAATCCCCGACAAAAATATACAGTTGCAAAAAAGGCTCGCGAGAATTCCTTTAACCGCGATTGTTCCGGCGCGCCCAGGGTCCCTGGCGCCCATGGCGTGCCCGGCCATTGTACTCACCGCCTGGCCCACCGCCCAAGAGGGCATGGCTACAAAGGTGTTGACCTTGAGCCCTATTCCCGCCGCTGCCGCCGCCGCTGTTCCGTAGCCGTTAAAGAGGGCGGCTACAACTATATAGCTTAAGTTGAGGGCCGCGGAGCGCAGGGCGGTGGGGATTCCCAGCCGCAGGATATCGCCTGTGTGCGTTTTGTCCGGTGAAAGACTGTACTTGTCAAAGCGGAAGACAAAGTCCTTATCCTGACGGCCCTGCCGCCAAAGAACCCATATTGCCACCGAGCAGGATACCGCTTGCGAAAAAACGGTTGCGATGGCGGCGCCCGAAACTCCAAGACGAAAAAATCCGACCAGAAGATAATCTAAAAAGATATTGACAGCCGACGTTACGGCCACCAAATATAGCGGGCGCCTTGAGTCGCCCAGCCCCCGCATAACCGAGCAGACCGCGTTATAACCGAAAACAAAAAGATTCCCGGCTGAAACTATACTCATATAGGCGGCTGCGTGAGGGAGCGCTTCTGCGGGCGTATTCATCAGCCGCAGAAGGGGCGGGTAAACAAGATAGCCGGTAGCCGTGAGCAAAACGCCGCCCAAAGCCGAGAGGGCAAAAAGTGTGCGGATTATAGCCATTTGCGCCGGCTTGTCGCCAGCACCCCTGTACTTTGCCACCAGCACCCCGCCGCCAACCGTAAAGCCTATGCAAACGGAATTGCTTACAAAGAATATCATGGAGGTATTGCTTACGGCGGCGAGGGCGTCTCGGCCCACAAACTGCCCCACAACCGCCATATCGGCCATGCTGTAGCAGGATTGCAGTATATTTCCGATAAGCATAGGCAGGGCGAAAAGGCAAAGCTCCCGCGTGACGGGATTTAGCTTGAGTTTCATTTTATGTGTACCACCTTTTGAATATTGGCATAAATAAAAACCGCGAGGCAGCTTGCCCGCGGCTGATATTTATCACCTATCGGCGGTACAGCAAACAAGACGGGCAGGTTGTGCCCGCTATTATCACATGTATTCACCGATGAAGGCGGCCGTTAGTTGTTATCACGGCCATATTCAGCTCCGAACAACGCCTCATCCAAACGCTTGCGCGGAGCAAAGGCCGATACACAGCTTCATGATTAGCTCTCCTGATCGTGGGATGCGCTCATTATACGCCATTGTATGATAATTTGCAACCGTTATAGCTCCGGTCCCGCCTAACGGGTAGCTTAGATTAACTACTGATTTCGCCGGCGAGCTTGAACAGGTAAAAAAATCAGCAAAAAAGGGGGTCCGCTATCCGCGTCCGGCCCCCTTTTTAATATTTGTCACTTAATCGGTATAGTCACCGAGTCGCCGCTGGAGTCCAGGCTTCCGTCGGGGCGGGGCGTGCAGGTGATTACGGCGGCGGTATTTGTAAGGCTGCCGATGGCGTCGGCGCTCACGATGCCCTTAAGGTCAAAGGTAAATGGGGTGTCGGGAGGTATATAGGCCAGTCGGAGAAATCCCCCCCAGTCCCACCAGATACCGCCGTCGTTGAGGCTGTATTTCTGGTTTTCCAGGCAGAGGGGCATAGCGTCGATTATCACGGGGTTCTGGGCGGCGGCGGGGCCTTTGTTGACTATTTCAACGGTATAGCGTATTTCGTCCCCGCGGCCTGCCGCTGGCCTGTCGGCGATGTTAGTCAGGGTGAGCTCGGCCGTATCGATTACGGCGGGGTTTAGCGCGGTGGTTACGATAAGGGGAGGGTTTGTGCCGTCGGGCCGCGGCGTCCAGGTGGTTATGGTCGCGGTATTTTTAAGGCTGCCGGCGGCCGACGGGCTCAGCACGCCGCCGATTTGCAGGACTGCCCTTCCGCCGGCCGGCATATCGGGTAGGGCTACGCTTCCATTCCAGCCCTGCCAGTCGGAACTGTCTTCGACGCGGCATCTCTGGTTTTGCAGTACGGCGGGCAGGTTGTCTTTTACTATAGGCGCTACAGCTACGCTGGATCCGTTGTTGGTTATGACAATAGTATAGACAACCTCGTCCCCCGGCATGTATTCCTCTTTGCCAATTGTCATGACGGCCGAAAGAACTGCGTCCGTTATAATTGTGAGGTTGCCCTCGGTGGTGGCGAAAACCTCGTCTGTCCTGCCGCCGGGTCTGGGAGTGGCGGTGGAGAATACTGCGGTGTGGACAAGGCTGCTGGCAGCCCTGGGAGTAAGGTTAGCGCTAAAGATAATGTTAGCCGCGGAATTTGCTGCGATATCGGGCAGAGTTATCACGTTTGACGAGGGCCATACCCTCCAGCTTCCGCCGTTGTCGGTGCTGTACAGCGTATTTTCAACGCTTGGCGGCAGGGTGTCTCTCATAGCTGGCGCTCTGGCGATTCCGGGGCCACGGTTTTCAACGTCGAGGTAATAGTAAATTTTTTCGTTGGGCGCGTAAATCGTCTTGTCGGCCCTGTTGGTGGCGAACAGGGCGGCTGTTTCGCCAACACGGGTTACCACAGAGGCGATGCTGTATTCCTGGTTTTCATTGTAATTGGTGATTTCCAGTGAGAAGGTGCTAACGAATGTGCCTGTGCCATACCCGGCGGAAAGCTTAGCCTCCATATAGAGGATCGCGGTGCGGCCCTTCTCCAAATTGCGGCCGGGCAGCGGCAGCTTACCCTGGCCGGTATAACTAAGCCAGGCGCTTCCGTTAAAGTTGTACTTGACGTCGGTCAGCTCGGGCGAAATGGTGGGAACAAAGTTCAGATTCTCCGCGGCATAGCTGCCTGAATTGATAACGGTTATTGTATATACGAAGGTGGCGCCGGGAATGGGGGACGCCTTACCGTCGGTGGCCGATAGTGCGAGGCGGGGTGTGTTAACGTACCTCGCGTGACCTGTGGTAGCCAGCGCGGGTTTGGTGCTGTAGTTGGCGCTGGTAACATTACCGTTAAGGATGATTGGGTACGAGGACGAAATGGGATAAAAAATTCTGCAAAACAGTTTCACATACACCGTGGCGCCGAACTCTATAGTAGCAAGGGTCATGCTTCCCGGCCAGACGGGATAGTTAGAGGGAAGAATCGAGTCGTCGACGTATCTTAAATCAATATCTTCATTCTTCGTGACGGTCAGAACGGGAGTCAGGGCGTTGGCCGGACCAAGGTTTCTAATATGTATGTTGTAGTAATACTCTTGATAAAAATAGCCAAAATAATTTAGTGTACTAAGCATTGTGAATTCTATTTCCGAGGTGGGTATAGCGGATGTGTTGGGCGACTGCGCCCTGATGTTGCCGTGGCTGGTAATGGTGGCGGTTACGTAGAAGACAGCCCTCGTTCCGACCGGCGCCACGCATCGAAACAGCACCACGCTCGTTTGGCCGCTGTACATATCGCTTAAAAGGATTGTCAGGAGCGAGTTTTCCGTCTCAATCCAGGTCTCGCCGTTATTCACGCTGTACACGGCGCTGTTCATCCCCAAGGGCGTGTCTAAAACAATGATGGGCGCCACAGCCTTATCGGTGCCGTTGTTTTTAACTATGGCGGTGTAGACGACCACGTCCTTGCTGTGCACAAGAGAGGCGTTCACGTTAAGAGTAAGCGAAAGGCTCGCCGAACCAGGCGCGGCAATTCCCCCGGGTGGCTCGGCAAGGGCGAGGGCCTGGGGATTATCGTGAAGTGAGGAGCCTGACACTGTTGGCATGGAATGTCCCCCTTATAGATAAAGACATAATCATCCTATGAGATAGGCGTATGAACGGTTCATAGCGAGCCCGTTCCGCGGCAAAAGGCATAGGCGGCGTTTTATCGCAAAATAGATCAATTGCTATCCCCTTTTTTGCCCTTAAGGCGAAATTGGGGATAAAAATTTTTAGGCCACCCCCACAAACGCCTCCTCCCGCGGCTATATAGTGAGAGGGCATTTTACTCTCGATAAAACCCGCCGAAGTAAAGACCCGCATTTCGCCGTAACGCTTACAATCCTAACGCGGGATATCGCGGAATCAAAATGGAAATCAAGGTGAGCAAACGCGAGGATTTTGCGGCCCCTGGCGGGAAAAAAAACATTTATAAATCAGGAGGAAGAAAAAATGTCTAACAGTTCGAACAAAACGCCCGTTTACGGGCTCAACCAGTGGGAGCTGACCGACAAGCCCAAGATGGAGGACTTTAACTACGATAACAACCAGCTTGAGCTGGCGCTGAACGGCCTTGCCGAAACCGCAGAGGATAATCTGCAAGCTATTGCGCTGAATGAGGCCGCGATAGCAGAGAACCGGACTGCGATTGCGCAGATGCAGGCGAATCAGGGCCAGGAGGCCACCTCCTTCTCCATTCCCACCGCATCTTGGTCACCCTCTACCACCTACCCCGATTACCCTTACGAGGCCACAATCTCAGTCCCCGGAGCGCTGCCGGGCAATAACTGCCTTGTTATAGCCTA
>JAITVF010000206.1 GCA_031285945.1 Oscillospiraceae bacterium | reverse complement strand
ACTGTGCCGGCGGGCTCGGGGTATTCCTCAAAGGTCACGTCCCCTACCCGTACGTTGGACATTTCGAGTATCTGCCTGGCCTGCTCAAGCTCAAGGCCGAGCACGTCGGGAACGGTGGTGAGCTGAACGTCGGGCCCCAGGCTTACGTATATAGTTACGGGGGTTTCGCGGGTCACCTCTGAATTAGCTGAGGGATCGGTGTAAACCACGCAGCCTATCGGCACGTTGTCGTCGTAGACCTGCTCCTCAACATATGAGAGCCCCAGATCCTCGAGCTTCTGCTTTACCTGGGAGGCGTCGCGCCCCGTAAAGTTTTCGAGTATTATCCTAAGCTGCCCCGTCGAAACCTTTACCCGGACAGTCGCCCCTTCCTTGAGCATACGCCCGGCGCTCGGGTCCTGCTCGTATATAACGCCGGGGCCAAAATCGTCGCTGCTCCCGGTGCCGTCCTGTATAAACTCAAACTCGGGGTATTGGTCCATGGCCGTTTCAAACTTTAAGCCCACCAGGTTTTTCACCTCATACTCCGGCACCTTGGTAAAGGGGTTGTTCATAAAGATCATAAGGCCCACAAAGGCCATAGAGGCCAGCACAAACGCAAAGGCCACCCCGGTAAGAATGGGCAAAAATGGCGTTCTTGTGCGAATACGGGCGGATGACAAGTCGCGTTCCTCCCTTAAGCCCCGCTCGGGGCTACGGTTGTTTCTTTTGGGGCTGTCGGCGGTCAGATATTTATAGGAAAAATGTATCGAGGGGTCCTGCTTAAAGCGCTCAATATCCCCCATCATATCTGCGGCAGAGCGGTAGCGGTTGGCCGCCTCCTTCTGCATGGCTCTCAGCGTTATATCCTCAAGGCCCTCGGGTATGTCGGGGTTTATCTCACGGGGGAGGGGCACCTTGGTCTGAATCTGCTTTAAGGCTACCGAAACCGCGTTTTCCGCCTCAAATGGCAGCCTGCCGGTAAGCATTTCAAATAGCATTACGCCCACAGAGTAAATATCGGACTTTTCGTCGGTATTTTCACCCATGGCCTGCTCGGGGCTTATATAGTGAACCGAGCCTATCGCGCGGTCTGTCACCGTTCTTACCTCGCTTCTCGCGAAGCGGGCTATGCCAAAATCGGTCACCTTTATAGTACCGTTATGCAAAAGCATAATATTTTGGGGCTTAATATCCCGGTGGACAATCCCCTTTTCATGGGCGTGCTGCAACGCCCTGAGTATTTGCAGGGTAAAGTGGACGGCCTCCTTCCAGGAAAGAGCGCCCTTGCGCTCGATATAATCCTTTAGGGTTATACCGTCGATATATTCCATCACTATTGAGTGCACCCGGTTTGTAAAGCTCACGTCGAATACTCTTACTATATTGGGGTGAGAAAGAACCGCTATAGCCTTGGATTCGTTCTTAAACCGGCGCAAAAATTCAGTATTGGTCAAAAACTCGTCCCTTAGAATTTTTACAGCCACCGTCTGCTGGTCTATAATGTCCCAGGCCTTGTATACGTTGGCCATTCCGCCCATGCCGATGAGCTCCTGGATTTCGTAACGGCCCTCCAGCCTTTTGCCCAGATATTTGTCGTTAAGCAGTTCCACTTATATAACCTCCGCGGGTAGTCGATAATTTATGGCCGCCGGTCTGGTGGTCTGACCGGCCAGCTCTTACAACTAATTTTCTACTGCCGCTCGGCGCGCCTATTCTCTCAAAACGATTACCGCGGTTATGTTGTCTCCCCCGCCGCCCTCGTTGGCGAGGTCTATCAGGGGGGCCGCGCTCTTTTCACCCAGCGCGCGCGCGACAAGCCCGGGCAGGGTATCCTCCTCCACGTAATTGTAAAGGCCGTCGCTGCAAATAAGTATCGGCGCTCCCGGCAAAAAGGGATACTCCGAAAAGTCGGCGTCAACCGCCGGGCCAACCCCCACCGCCCGGGTAATAAAGTGGCGCTTGGGGTGGTCCTTAGCCTCCTCCTCGGTAATTTCGCCTATATCAAGGAGCATCTGCACCACCGTGTGGTCCTTTGTGAGCCTCACCGCTTTGCCGTCCTCTATCCTGTATATGCGGCTGTCTCCCGCGTGGGCCGCGAAAATATGCTCCCCCGAAAATACTGCCAGTATCATGGTTGTGCCCATACCGGCCAGCTCGGGGTCCTTTTTAGCGGCGTCGTATACCATGGCGTTTGCCCCCGCCGCCGCCGAAAGCATAACCGCGCGCAGCGACTGCTCCGGCATATCCGGCTTAAGGTCGCGCTCCAGCATATCCTTAACAAAATCGGCGGCGGTCTGCGAGGCCACATGCCCGCCCGCAGGCCCGCCCATACCGTCGCAAAGCACGGCATAGGCAAGGCTGTCGCTCAATACCTCGCAGCAAAAGCGGTCCTGATTGATTTTTCGCGCAAGGCCCGTGTCGGTGGCGCCATAAACTGTAATCAAGGGCGTAACCCCCCCTATAGTTGTCGGTGCGTGGCTCTTTAGCCATTGGTAGATGCAAAGCCGGATATTTTAAAACGGGCCCGCGCCGATTATCCGCCGGAGTTTCTCAGCTGCCCGCAGGCGGCGAGAACGTCTGAGCCAAGCTCCCTGCGGACTGTGGCGGTTATACCCCTGCTTTCGAGTATTCGCAAAAAGCGTTGGACCGTTTCCTGAGAGGGGCGGGTAAAATCCCGCTCGGCTACCGGGTTGTGCGGGATAAGATTCACGTGGCAGTTCATCCCCTTAAGCAGGGCGGCCAGGTCCAGGGCGTCCTGTGGCCCGTCGTTTTTACCGGCCATGAGTGCGTACTCAAAGCTTATCCGTCGCCCGGTAATCTCAAAGTAATCCTTGCAGGCGGCCAAAAGTGAGGCTATATCGTGCCTGCGGTTTACGGGCATGAGCTCGCTTCGGGTATCGTCCCTGGGGGCGTGGAGTGAAACCGAAAGGGTAAGGGGGTATCGCTTTTCGGCCAGTCTGCGTATGCCGTCGGCAAGGCCGCAGGTCGAGAGGGAAAGGCGCCTGAGGCTCATACCAAAGCCGGCTGGATTTGACAGCAGCTCCATAAAGCGCATAACCTCGTCAAAATTATCAAGCGGCTCGCCCGTTCCCATAAGCACAAGGCTGCCTAGCTTTTCGCCCGAGGCCAAAAGATCGTGGGCCGTTTCGTAAACCTCCCCGAGCATTTCGCCCGCGGTAAGGTTTCTCTTAAGGCCGCCTGTGGCGGAGGCGCAAAAGGCGCAGCCCATCCGGCAGCCGGCCTGGGTTGATATGCAAAGGCTGTTGCCGTGGCGGTGGCGCATCAGCGCCCCCTCCACCGCCTCGCCGTCTGAAAGCGCGTATAAGTATTTTACAGTACCGTCCAGCTCGGATACAAGCTTTTTTTTGACAAAAGGCCGGGAAATCGAATATTCCTCCCGGAGCCGCTCTCTGAGACCGGAGGAAAGGCTGGTCATCTCCATAAAGTCGCGGGCGCGCTTTTGGTGCAGCCAGCCAAAAAGCTGCCTCGCCCGGTAGCCGGGCTCGCCCAGAGCCTTAAAAAGCTCCTCAAGCTCCCCGGGGTAACGGCTCAAAAGGTCGGGCTTTATATTTGGCGCCAGGCCTTACCCCTCCCTTACAAAGGCGGCCAGGAAGAATCCGTCGCCCATAAATTCGCCAGTCAGGGTCCGGCGCGGCATATCCCCCAAAAGCCCGCCCAAGGGAGCGGGAGAAAAGCCCTTGTTAGCCTTAAGAAAAAGATCGCAGAGCTCCTCGTTTTCCGAAGGGTTCAGGGTGCAGGTGGAGTAGATAAGCCTTGCGCCCTCCTTACAATAGTGTGAGGAGTTTTCAAGTATTTTATACTGCGTTTTGGCTATAGACCCAAATTCTTCCAGCGGCTTATATTTTATCTCGGGCTTGCGCCTTATGGCGCCGTAGCCGGAGCAGGGAACGTCGCAGAGGACGCGGTCGAACCGCGGGACGAGCCTTTCGTCGGGCCGGGACATATCGCAGGCTATAATATCAAGCTTGCCTAAATCGCCAAAGCCCATCTCCCGCGCCCGCTTTTGCATCAGCTCAGCCCTTTGGGGGTGGAGCTCGCAGGCGGTCACACGCCCCTCTCCCCCCATAAGCTCCAGGAGCGAAAAGCTTTTGCCCCCCGGGGCGGCGCAGGCGTCGAGTACGTTATGCCCCGGCCGCGGGTCAAGGGCCCTCGCGCATAAAACCGAGGAGGGATCCTGAATGTGAAACAGGCCCTCCAGGTAAGCGCTGAGGCGGTGAATAGCGCCGGTTCTCTCAAGAAGAAGAACCTCGGGAATATCCGGGTGAACGCTTGCGGCCACCCCTTCCTCAAAAAGCCTTGCAATAAGCTCGGCGGGGCTTATCCTCAGGGTGTTTACCCGCGCCGAAACCGGCGCGCGGCCCAGAGAGGCTTCGAGAAAGCGGCCGGCCGCCTCTTCTCCGTAAGCCTCAAGCCACAGCCTTACAAGTGGCTCGGGGCAGGAGTAACGCACGCTCATCTTCCTGGCCAGGGGCTTTTCGGGAAGGGGTATCTTCTTGCCGCCCCGCAAAAACCCCCTCAATACGCCGTTTACAAAGCCCGAGGCGGCGGAGCGCCCAAACCCCTTTACGAGCGAAACGCTCTCGGAAACGGCCGCGTGGTCCGGAACCGAATCCATGTACACAAGCTGGTAAACCCCAAGGCGCAAGGCGCATAGAACCTCGGGCTGGAGCTTATGGGGGGGCTGGCTAGAGTGAGCCGCTATGCAGGCGTCCAGGGTGAGGCGGCGCTCCACAACGCCGTAAAAGAGCATCCCGGCAAAAGCGGCGTCCTGCCCCTTAAGGCCCGCGCCGCTAAGGGCGCCGTCCAGCGTGAGATTTGACCAGGCGTTTTTGGCCTCGAGGTGCAAAAGAGCCTTCGCGACCACCGTACGGGGGGAATTGTTCATTGCTTGTCCCTTCTAAAACCATATTACAGGATTTATCTCATCCATATGTTACGGGGGCGTAAACAGATAACAAAAATCACTTTTACATAAATCTTTTGCCGGCTATATCCCGCCTGCCGTTTAGCCAGGCCCTGCCCTCCATCCGCTTTTTGCCCTGGGGCTGAACCTCCAAAAGCTCAACGGCCCCCTCCCCGCAGCCAACCGTCAGCCGCGAGGGGTCGAGCAGCTCGCCGGGCTCGCCCTTAATGCCGGGCACGGGAGCCGCCCGGTAAATCTTGAGTGGCTCGCCCGCAAGGCTCGCGACAGCCCCAGGCGAGGGGCAAAGCCCCCTGACAAGATTGCAGAAGCTTTCTGGCTCGGCCAAAAAGGAAAGTCGCGCGGTCTCCTTCGTAATGGGGGGCGCGAAGGTAACCGAGCCTTCCTCCTGCGGGGCTCTCGGGGCGTTTCCCTTTTCGATAAGGCTTATAGTCTCCCCCAGCAGCTCCGCGCCCAGGGGCGCCAGCTTCTCGAAAAGGCTGCCGGAGTCGTCCTCCTCCAAAATCGGCAGCGACCTCTTAAGAATTATATCACCGGCGTCCAGCTCCCCGGCCATATACATGGTGGTCACGCCGGTTTCTTTATCGCCGTTTATAACCGACCACTGAATCGGCGCGGCCCCCCTGAGCCTTGGCAGAAGCGAGGCGTGAGCGTTTACGCAGCCCAACTGAGGCAGCGCAAGAATATCGGGGGGCAAAATCCGCCCGTAGGCAACCACCACGATAAGCTCGGGGTTTAATTCCCGCAAAAGTGAGAGCGCCGCGCCGTCGCGCAGCTTATCGGGCTGGAAGACGGGCAGGCCGCGCTCAAGGGCAAACGCCTTGACAGGCGGCGGCATAAGGCTCATTCCCCGGCCCTTTGGCCTGTCGGGCTGGCAAAAGACCCCCCTTACCCTGTGCCCGTCGGCCAAAAGGCGCGCAAGGCAGGGAACCGCGAAATCGGGCGTTCCCATAAACACAATATCAAGCGGCATAAAAAACCTCCGGGTATACGTATGCGGTAATTGGCCGTCTTCGCAAGACCGGCCATAAATTATAATAGCCGTAGCCTTTACGGCTATTATATCATGTTTTGGGGGATTTGTCAGACTCTTAGTGAGTGTTTATGCAGTTAATCAGTATATCAGGGCTTGGTTTATAAATTTTTCTGTTCGCGCTTTTGCCTTGATACAGTCGATTGAGCTAAAACACAAAGACTGCGCTCTATCGCGAAATAGTATAACCATGCGGGAATGATTTGCATAGACTGTTACAGGTTTGCCGCGCCGATACCGTTTTTGCGGGTGCACTCCTTAATTTATAGATTTTACGAGGTGAAAATATGTCCACCATTTTAGTTAATTCTCTCACCACCGCCATAAGGGGGCAAAAGCTTTTGGGCGCGCGGGGAATTTACAGCACGGTAAAAAAAGTGACCAATAACCCCTACCTGGGCGGCTGCGGCTATGGGCTTGAGGTTCAGGGCGATACCCGCTCGGCGCTCTCGATTCTCGAAGGGGGCGGAATTCGCGTGATTGCCGTAGTATAACGCGGCAAGCGCGCTTTTTCGTATAAAGAAAGGACGATATTATGATATACTTCGATAACGCGGCAACCACCTTTCCAAAGCCTGCGGCCGTTCAGGCGGCCTCGGCGGAGGCGTTTACCCGCTACGGCGCCAATCCCGGCCGCAGCGGCCACCCCATGAGCATCGACACCGCCACCCGCGTATATGAAGCCCGCGAAAAAGCGGCCGCCTTTTTGGGCGCGGAACAGCCCGAGGACGCGGCCTTTACCCTTAACTGCACCCACGCCGTCAATATCGCTCTAAAGGGGCTTCTTTGCCAGGGGGACCACGTAATCCTCTCAGACCTTGAGCACAACGCCGTTCTAAGGCCGCTGCACGCCTTATATGAGCGGGGAATAATAAGCTACAGCATAGCCGAAACCTTTTCTGACCCCGGGGCTACCGTACGCTCATTTTCCCGGCTTATAAGGCCCGAAACCCGCCTTATAGCGGCTACCCACGCCTCCAACGTATTTGGCCTCAGGCTGCCAATAAAGGAGCTGGGCGAGCTTTGCCGGCAAAGAGATATCCTCTTTTTGGTCGACGCCGCCCAGACCGCCGGAGTGGTTCCCATAGACGCGCGAGCCACAGGTATAGACTTTTTGTGCGCCGCGGGGCACAAGGGCCTTTACGGGCCCTCGGGAACCGGGCTTTTAATCACCCCGCTGGGAAGCCTTCTCGAAACAATTACAGAGGGCGGAACGGGCAGCCACTCAGCCGAATACAGCCAGCCCCGCGACATGCCCGACCGCCTGGAGAGCGGGACAGTCAACACCATGGGGATACTGGGGCTTGGCGCCGGGATAGAATGGGTGAGCAAAATAACCCCCCAAAAGATATACGCGCACGAAATGAAGGTCGCCACCCACGTATTTGAGCGGCTCAAAAGGATTAAAGGGGTTATACTTTACACCCCGGATTTCGGCCCTGGCAGCCACATGCCGGTGGTGGCCTTTAACCTTGAGGGCAAAAGCTCCGAGGAGGTTACCTCACGGCTGGGGGATATGGGCTTTGCCCTGCGTGGAGGCCTGCACTGCGCGCCGCTTGCCCACCAAAAGATGGGAACCCTTTCGCAGGGGGCCGCCCGGATAAGCGTGGGGGTCTTTAACACAGAGCAAGAGGCCGATTCTCTCTGCGACGCGGTAAAAAAGCTCGCCGGATAGCCCGCGCCTACAGTATATCGTCTCCCCCGCTAACGGCGGGGGAGACGAGCTCGTAAAATTAGAGCAATGCGCCAAAATAACCGGAAATTCGATGCCGTATGGCGCGCATTGCTCTATCGGCCATATCCGGCGGTTGCCACCCGCAGGTGGCGAGCCGGATGGCCATGCCCGCTATAG
>JAITVF010000200.1 GCA_031285945.1 Oscillospiraceae bacterium | reverse complement strand
AGCACCCCAAAAAACGCTCCGGTAGCCATCATTCCCTCAAGCGCTATGTTGGTAACTCCCGATTTTTCACTTATAAGCCCGCCCATCCCGGCGAAAATAATCGGCGTCGCAAGCCGGAGAGTCGCGCAGATTAGCTGGATTACGACATTCATTATGCGCGCCTCCTTTTATTAAGATGTTTAGTTATGAGATCGGCAGCTACAAAAAATATGATAATGGCCTGAATAACATACACAATATCTTTGGGTATGCCCTCGATCTGGAACATGCGCGAGCAGTTGCGCAAAGCGCCGAACAGTATGGCCACCAGCACGCATGCTAGGGGATTCTTGTTGCACAAAAGCGCCACCGGTATTGCGTCGAAGCCATAGTTGGGAAAAGAGGCCATGCTGATAAGCCTTGTCTGCACACCGGATATTTGCAGTGCTCCGCCAACGCCCGCAATTGCTCCCGATATAACAAGCGCCAATACGATATTCCATGTCGTGTTTACGCCGCCGGCCTCCGCCGCGCTGGCGTTTAACCCCACAGCTCGTATTTGAAAGCCGCGCTTGCTCCAAAACAAAAGCAAGTACACGCAAAACGCCAGTATAATCGCCATAAATACGCTTATATTAAGGCGCGAGGTCGGCACAAAACGGGGCAGTTGCGCATGGGGCTGAATCGTATAGGACGAGTCGTGCTGCGAATCGGCAAAAACGCTTCGCAACGCAATATAGTTCGATATGTACATTGCTATAAAATTTGTCATGATACAGACTACTACTTCATTTGTGCCGCGTTTTGCCTTGAGGATTCCAGGCAAAAAGCCCCAAAGCCCGCCGCATATAATACCCGCCAAAACCATCAGCGCAATGTGCAGTAGCATGGGAACGCCCTGAAGCTGGCCTATAAGTGCGCCACCCACCATCCCCATAATGAACTGCCCCTCAACACCTATGTTGAAAAGCCCGCATCTAAAGCAAATAATGTGCGCAAGCCCGCAGAACAAAAGCGGCGTTGCGTACACAAGCACCTCCATAAATTTTTGAGGAGTGCTTAAGCTTTCGGTGATAATAATATCCAGAAGCAGGCGTAATGCTGAAAAATATTCAGAGACCGACATGCTTTTTGCCCACATCACAAATAATGCTGAGGCAAGCAGCGCTACAATAATGGAAAATATCGGCGCAACCGCCGATAACGCCTGTGTTTTTGTTTTTCTGCCCATTACTTCCCTCCTTCCGCTTTATCTCCCAGCATCATGCTGCCTATGAGACGCTCGTCCGCCTGCGCGCGCGTGAGCACGCCTGCCACCGCGCCCTTGTATATGACAACTATGCGGTCTGATAGCGACAGTATCTCGTCAAGCTCTGTAGAAACCAGCAAAACTCCCTTGCCCTGTGCGCGGCCCTTAACAATTTGTTCGTGAATAAAGCGCTTCGCGCCTATATCCACGCCCCGCGTGGGCTGAGCCGCCACAAGCAACTCGTGCGGTCGCGAGATTTCCCTTGCGACAACATATTTTTGCTGATTGCCACCAGAAAGCCACATGACGTTTACCTCACTCGAAGGTGTGCGTACGTCAAATTCATTTATAAGCTTTTCCGTGAGCTTTGTCGCGTAGCCGTAATCAAGCCAGATACCGCGTGAAAACGGCTCGTGGGCAAAGTTGCCAAGCAATGTATTTTCTGTAAGACTCATTTCGAGTACCACCGCTCGCTTATGCCTGTCCTCGGCGACGCAGGATATGCCCGCATCTATTATTGCGCGATTTTGCTTGTTTGTTATATCTTTCCCCAGTATTGATATTTTACCGCTTTGTACCTTTCGCAACCCCATCAAGGCTTCAATAAATTCTGATTGTCCGTTTCCGTCCACGCCCGCAAGCCCCACGATTTCGCCGCGATGCACACAAAAGTTCAGCGCATTTACCGCATTATGCCCGCGCGAGTCACGCACAACAAGATTTTGCACCTCAAGTACGCCCTCGCCGCATTCCTGCTCCGGAATTTCTACTTCAAGGCTCAGCGCTTTTCCGACCATCATTTCCACAAGTTTTTCAATAGTTGCATCCTCCGTACGCATATGACCGGTCACGCGACCACGGCGAAGAACGGTCAGCCTGTCACTCATAGCCATGACCTCGCGGAGTTTGTGCGTAATAAGGATAACCGATTTCCCCTCTTCGTTGAGCTTTCGGATGATTTTACCAAGCTCATCGATTTCGGATGGCGTAAGCACTGCCGTTGGCTCATCGAGAATCAGAATATCCGCCCCGCGATAAAGCAACTTTAAAATTTCGACCTTTTGCTGCTTGCCTACGCTTAAATCCTCGATTCTCTGACTGGGATCAAGCTCGAATCTATATTGTTTGCAAAGAGACTCAACGGTCTCAACCGCTTTTTTCATGTCCAGAACAACCCCGCGGCGCGGCTCCTGCCCAAGTACAACATTTTCTGCGACCGTCAGGTTTTCCACAAGCATAAAATGCTGATGTACCATGCCAATGCCATGTGCGATGGACTCGGATGGGCGTTTAATTTTTACCGCTTTGCCATCAATGCGGATTTCGCCGTTATCCTGCTGGTAAAGCCCATAAAGGATATTCATAAGCGTGGTTTTTCCCGCGCCGTTTTCGCCTATCAGCACATGGGTCTCCCCGTGCATTAATGTAAAATTCACCGCTTCATTCGCCTTTACAGACGCGAATGCCTTCGATATGTTTATCATTTCGAGCTTATCGTCCATGCGGCATTCCCCTCCCACTCGCGGAGCTGCCCATATTGGTGCAGAAGCCCGCCCTGTAGGCGAGCTTCTGGCGCTCAGGTTAAATTATTTTATTTCTACCGGCTGAAATTTTTCAAGTTCGGCGCGAGTCTCCGGGACGTCGATCTGACCAGCCTTGACCATTTGCGCCGCCTTTTCGGCTATATCAAGAACTTCACTCGGCGTATTTACGGCGCTGCTTTCAGAAAGACCGACCGCATCTTCGGCGAGACCTACAACGAATTTGCCTGGTTCAAACACACCGTTAAGTTCATCCTGAATCACAGCCTGTGCCACTTTACCCGTCTGCTTAACCATGCTTGTAAGAATAAAATCTGCATATTCGGGCAGGACGACAGCCTGATCCTGATCCACGCCGATTGTCCACACCTCTGTGCCGCCGTCAATTACATCCTTAGCGGCTTGGAACATGCCTATTCCTGCGCCGCCCGCCGCATGGTAAATAATATCGCAGCCGTCCGCGTACAGGGACTTCGCAAGCTCATAGGCCTTGTTGGAATCGTTGAAGCTATCAACAAATTTCACACCCGCACCGGATGCGCCGCCACTGCCCAGCAGATATTTACCGGCCTCGGGGTTGACGCACATAACGCCCGCCGCAAAACCAACCTCAAAACGGTTGATAACTTCTATGTCCTTGCCGCCTATAAACCCGACTTTATTTGTTTTTGTCATCATGCCTGCAACAATACCGGCGAGGAACGAGCCCTCCTGCTCTTTGAAAACAAAAGATTTCGCGTTAGGCGCATCCGCCACGGCGTCCATACACACGAAGTGGTAATCGGGATTGCGTTCCGCCACAAGCTTAATTGCTTCGCTCATCTGGCTTCCAACGCCGATTATCAGTTTTGCTTGCGCACTTACAAATGTATCAAGCGTGGGCTCATAATCCTCATGTGACCTTGATTCTATCACTTTAAGTTCAAAACCCATTGTTTCGGATGCTTCGAGCATACCTTTATATGTGCCCTCGTTGATCGCCTTGTCGTTGATACCGCCCTGATCTGCAGCAAGTGCAATGATTACGTCGCCTGTTGCCGAAGAGGTCGAAGATGTCGGGGTCTCGGCGCTTGCGGCGGATTCCGAATCCGATACCGGCGTGGAACCTGTGGAAGACGCCGGCGGTGCGGAGCTGCAGGCCGAGAACATTGCCGTTGCCATAACGGCAGCTAATAATAGAGCTAAAATGTTTTTCATGGTAAAAATCCTCCTGTATTATTTAAAGCTTATTAACCACTTATATAATGTCCCCATAGACTTGGACACGCAATTGCAAAAATATAGTGCCCGATAAAGTAAAAGCCAATACAGAAAGCAGGTGCGGTGAAGAGAAAATTCGCGGCTGAGTTCAAGGCAATGGCCGTTTTGATTGCTATACAACACAATTGTAATTATCTGGCATATTATTTTTCTTACTTTTTATATCTTGACAAGAGGGAGACTTTAGTCAATAATTAATCGCGCCCCTTTTCCTCGCTCTCTATGAGTATTCAATGTTTGACAGCGTTGTTGATGCTTAGTATATCAAAAAAGGTTGACACAATCTAGGACATTTGTCAACGAATTTGTGTGCTTTTGCTATATAGTAAGCAAAGGTGGTTTGGTAATGAAGATAGACACCACAAAAAAGGCGCTTAAAAGTTATATTAAAAAGTACAAGCTTGAGGATGCGTTTCCGGATGAATTGCTATTTCAAATTGAGCTTCATCACTACGAAAAAGGCGAGTATGTCTGCCGCGCCGGCGAGCGCATTGAGCATTTTAGCATTCAGGTAGAGGGCCGCTGCCATGTACAACCTAAGTCCGAGGATGGAAAGATTGTTGTATTAAGCTACCATGAACCAATGAGTTTAAATGGCGACATTGAGCTCTTTCAGGAATGTCCCGCCCTACATAGCGTTTATGCGGCTACGCCTGTTATCGTCATTGCAATCTCTCGCAAGGTGTTTTTTAACGAAATGATGCAGATTCCCGCATTTTTGCAGCTTCTGTGCAAAAGCTATGCTGCAAAGCTATATTCATCCTCGCGCAAGCATTCGAGCGCAATGTTGTATCCTGTGAAAAACCGGCTCGGCCGCCTACTGTTAGAGCTTTCGGACCAATCCGCCGCAAGCGGCAAAATAACGCCGGATATCGATGGAATTTCGCAATACCTTGGCATAACACAACGCCATTTGCGCAGAGTGCTCGGCGAATATAAAAACGACGGATTAATTGCGCACAAAGGAAGCTCGCTTATTATAAAAGACAAAGCGCTTTTAGAAGAGCAATCATCTCATTATTAGAATTATGCCTGCTCATTGTCACTAATCCCGCCCAAGGCCGCCACCTGGATGCCGGCGCAGATAATGCTTGGCGTAATGTTGTAGTATTCCCGCAAAATGATCTTGTCAAGACAAATTGACTTTTTGAGTTTTCCCCTTTTGCAAGTGAAAATTCGTTCTCAGTGAGCAGCTCTCTTCTTGGTAATAAAGGCTAAAGTTTAGATAGCCGCGAAAAAACTCTTGCGGCACTTGCAAATTAGGAACCCGCATGTTATAATAATCCGGTGCGTTATCAGATATGTAATCAGGGCCGTCCTCTGCCGCCGACGGCACGAAGGCCCGCAGACTAAGGAGGAAGCATCACTCATGAATGCTATGAATGCTTTGCAGCTGATTGCTCAGGATTCTCTAAGGCAGGAGATTCCCGAGGTAGTCGTCGGCGATACCGTTCGAGTGCATGTCCGCATCAAGGAAGTCAGCAAGGACGAGAAAAAAGGCAAAGAGGGCGTCCGGGTTCGAATCCAGGTCTTTGAGGGAACGGTCATAGCCAAGCAGCACGGCGGCATTGCCGAAACCTTTACGGTGCGCCGCGTATCGCACGGAGTCGGGGTAGAGCGCGTATT
Organism: Oscillospiraceae bacterium; assembly: GCA_031285945.1. Taxonomy (GTDB): domain Bacteria; phylum Bacillota; class Clostridia; order Oscillospirales; family Ruminococcaceae; genus WRAV01. The sequence goes on along the minus strand of JAITVF010000200.1, from coordinate 6,376 downwards.
CCCCATACACTCACCGTCGGTGGTCCAGGTAGAGACCATACGCAAGGGCCGTGTGCGCAGGGGCAAGCTTTACTATCTGCGCGGCCGGGTGGGCAAGGCGGCAAAGGTCAGAGCGCAGATTCGCTAACACTGATTTAAAGGGGCTTTTCTTAAGCCCCTTTTTGCTATTGCGGCTTTTGTTTAAAACAGGGGGAGAGCGAGCCATGTTTGAGGAATACATCCCGGACGAAAAAGCCTCAAAACGCGTATTGCGCGAGGTTTTCGACTGGGTGGAGGCCGCTATGCTCGCGATTGTCTGCGTGGTTCTCGCCTTTACCTTTATCGTGAGGATGTCTGTAGTAAAGGGCGACTCTATGCTCCCTACGCTGGAAAACGGCGACCGGCTGCTCATAACCCGGCTGGGCCACGAGTCCAGGGCAAGCGACATAGTCGTGATCACAAGGCCGGAGAACGAGACCGGCGACCCCATTGTAAAGCGGGTCATCGCAACCGGCGGCCAGCTCGTGGAGATTGACGGGGCAATGGGCGAGGTTCGGGTGGACGGCGTAAAAACAGAGGAAAGCTATATTCTTGATCCTGACGGCCCCACTCCGGTCCCCGAGGGATCGCTTCGGCTTAGGGTGCCGGAGGGCCACGTTTTTGTGATGGGCGACAACCGGAATAATTCCTGGGACAGCCGTTTTTCGGAGCTTGGCACGATAGACGCCCGCAGAATAATAGGCAGGGCGGTCTACCGGGTATTCCCCTACGAAAAGGCAGGATCGCCCGGATAACTATACTGCTTGCCGGGTTAAATACTTACTGAATTTGCGGGGAGTTTGTGCCCCGCAAAGAGAAGAAGGGCATAAAGACTTTTGCCTTTAGAGTTTCTTTGGCAAAGGCGGTGAATATTTAGCCCGGCCGGCGGTATATATTGGAGGGCCTCAATGAGCGCGGAGCCTGTATCGATACAGTGGTTTCCAGGACATATGACCAAAGCCCGGCGCATTATGAAGGAAAACCTGCGACATGTCGACCTTGTGGTAGAGCTGAGGGACGCCCGCATTCCGGCTTCCAGCAAAAACCCCGAGATCGAAAAGCTTCTGGAGGGGAAAAAGCGGGTTATACTTCTTGGCAAGAGCGACATGGCCGACCCCGACGCCACAAACAGCTGGCTGGGTCACCTGTCGTCCAGGGGAATTCCGGTGCTGGCGGTAGACTGCCGCAGCGGGAAAGGACTGCGCGCCTTCGCGCCCATGGTCACAAGGCTGCTTGAGCCCGAGACCGAAAAGCGCAAGCGCAGGGGACTGGTGGGGGTTCCTCTCCGGCTTATGGCGGTGGGGGTACCCAACGTGGGCAAATCGTCCTTTATAAACCGTATGGCCTCGGCCAAAAGAACAAGGGTCGAGGATCGCCCCGGAGTCACCAGAGGCAGGCAGTGGGTTAAAATTGACGGCGGCATGGAGCTTTTGGATATGCCGGGCGTCCTTTGGCCCAAATTCGAGGAAAAACGGGTGGGGGAGCATCTTGCCTTCACCGGCGCCGTAAAGGACGACGTCACGGATACCGAGGCGCTGGCGGCAAGGCTTCTCGAGCGGCTGGCGGCCGATTATCCCGCCCTTCTTGGAATGCGTTACAGGCTTAATGAGAATATAATTAAGGAGGGCGCCGGCAACGCGCTTCTTGAGGCGGTTGGAATGGCGAGGGGGATGCTGCTGCCGGGGGGAGAAATCCACACCGAGCGGGCGGCGGTTATGGTGCTCGATGAGTTCCGCGGCGGGCTTATAGGGCGGATAACCCTGGAGCTACCGGGAACGGAGGGTAAGAAATGAGCCTTTTTTCCCACGACGCCGCCGTGCGGGAGGAAGAAAGCGTAGACCTTCTTTGCGGAGTGGATGAGGCGGGCCGCGGCCCTCTGGCCGGCCCCGTCTTTGCGGCGGCGGTAATTCTGCCCCGGGACACGGTGATGGAAGGGCTTGCCGACTCTAAAAAACTTAGCCCCAAAAAGCGGGAGGCCCTTTACGCTGAAATTATGGAAAGGGCGGCGGCCTGGTGCATAGCGAGCGCGACTGTTGCCGAAATAGAGCGGCTCAATATCCTGGGCGCGTCCATGCTCGCGATGAGACGGGCGATAGGGGGGCTTGCCTTAAGGCCTGAGCTTATTCTTGTCGACGGCAACAGCAGCCCCGGGTCGGGCTGCCCCGAGCGCTGCGTTGTGGGGGGCGACGATACGTCGGCGTCGGTCGCGGCGGCTTCGATTCTCGCCAAGGTTGAAAGGGACCTATACATGCTTGAACTCTCAAAGAGATATCCGGAATACGAATTCTATAAGCACAAGGGGTACGGAACCCGGCTGCACTATAGCAGGCTTGACGAGTACGGGCCCTGCCCCGCTCACCGCGACGCCTTCTTGAGGAAGTGGAGGATGAAAAAAGTATGAGTGGCAGCGAAACCGGCCGTATGGGTGAAAAGCTTGCCGCCGAGGTGCTTGAGCGGGAGGGCTATACCGTTATAGCCCGCAACGTACACAGCCTTTACGGCGAGCTGGATCTGATCGCGGTCGACAGCGAATACATATGCTTTGTAGAGGTTAAGGTGCGCAAAAGGGATTCGCAGGTCTCCCCCGTTGAGGCGGTGGGGCCACAGAAGCGCAGGCGGATTATAACGACCGCCCTTCTCTACCTACAGAATCATCCCAGCGATTTGCAGCCCAGGTTCGATATATTTTCAATTGTAACCGAAAACAGGCGGGTAACTGGCTACGACCATTTGAAAGGAGCGTTTGACACCGATGGCTACTGACATAATAGACCTTCACTGCGATACCTTTGGCCGGATCACCGACGGAGGCCCCCCTCTTGGGGAGGGCGAAGACTGGTCCCTTGCGACCGACGAGCTACACTTCTGCCTTTCCCGGAGGCCGGAAGGGGTACGGATATGTCAGGCGGCGGCCATTTTTATAAAAGACGAGCTGCGGGGCAAGGCCGCGCAGGATTATTTTTTCAAGGCTTACGGGGTCTACAAAAGGGAGCTTTCGGCAAACGGGCCTCAGGCCTGCGGTCTTTGCGACCTGCGCTTTATCGCAAAGCGTCTTGAGGAAAAGCCGATGGTCTTCTTTCTCACGGTGGAGGGCGGTGCCGTCCTGGGCGGCGATATCGCTTTTCTCGATACCCTGCGCGAATGCGGCGTGAGGATGATGACGCTTACCTGGAACGGCGCGAACGAGCTTTGCGGCGGAATAGTGAGCGGCGGCGGCTTTACCCCCTTTGGGCGGGCGGCTGTCGCCAGGATGGAGGAGCTTGGTATGGCGGTAGACGTCTCCCATCTTTCCGACGAGGGCTTTTGGGAGCTCTGCGAGTTTGCCGTACAGCCGTTTTTGGCGAGCCACTCCAATTCAAGAAGCGTATGCGGGCACAGGCGCAACCTCACCGACGATATGTTTAGGGAAATAGTGCGCCGTGGCGGGGTGGTCGGGCTCAATTACAGCGTTCATTTTATTGTGGACGGCGGAGCCACCGCCGATTTTAACGATCTCGCCCGCCACATCCACCATTTTTTGGAGCTGGGCGGGGAGAACTCCATCGCGCTGGGCTCCGACTTTGACGGCACCGACCTGCCGCCATACCTCAGCGGGCTTGAAAAGCTGGATACGCTTAAAAATAATCTGCTGCGAAACGGCATAGGCGAAGCCATAGCCGAAAAGATACTATTTGGCAACGCAAACAGATTCCTTTCATCCATTCACAGGGAGACGGTTAAGGCATGAATTATAAAAGCACGCGAAACAGTCAAATCGGCGTATCGGCCGCCGCCGCGATAGCGGGCGGCATTTCGGCGGAAGGAGGCCTGTATGTTCCGCAAAACCTTCCCCGGCTCGACGAAAGCCGCCTTGATCGCCTTATAGGGATGGATTATCGAAGAAGAGCCAGTGATATACTCGGCGACTTTCTTACCGATTTTACCGAAGGTGAGATCACGGCCTGCGCTAACGCGGCCTACGGGGCGCAGTTCGATTCCCCTCATATCGCTCCCATAGCCAAGCTGAGCCCGGACGTTTACATGCTGGAGCTTTGGCATGGGCCGACCTGCGCCTTTAAGGATATGGCGCTACAGCTTTTGCCGCATCTTTTGACCCGTTCCGTCGCCAAAACCGCCGGAGGGAAGACGATTGATATTCTGGTGGCTACCTCGGGCGATACCGGCAAGGCGGCGCTCGAGGGCTTTAAGGACGTTCCCGGAACCAACATCCTGGTCTTTTACCCCGAGGTGGGGGTCAGCGAAATCCAAAAGCGGCAGATGACCTCGCAGGAGGGCAAAAACGTAAATGTCTGCGGCGTACGGGGAAACTTTGACGATACCCAAACCGCCGTTAAGGGGATATTTACAGATAAAAACCTCACGGGCCGCCTCGCCGCCAGGAACGCGATGTTCTCGAGCGCCAACTCTATCAACTGGGGGCGGCTGGCGCCTCAGATCGTATATTACGTAAGCGCCTGGTGCGACCTTGTTGCCGGGGAGGAAATCGCCAGGGGGGATACCGTCAACATCTGCGTGCCTACCGGCAACTTTGGGAATATACTCGCGGCTTATTACGCTAAAAGAATGGGGCTGCCCATAGGCAGGCTCATATGCGCCTCTAATATAAACAAAGTCCTGACTGATTTTATAAGCACCGGCGTATACGATCGGCGGCGCGAATTCCACGCTACCTCCTCCCCGTCTATGGATATCCTCATCTCCTCAAATCTTGAGCGGCTCCTATTTGCGCTTACGGGCGAGGACTCCGCCGCTGTCAGCGCCATGATGGAGGAGCTTTCGGCAAGTGGAAGCTACTCCGTCCCCCAAAAGCTTCTGGGCGCCCTGCAAGACGAGTTCTACGGCGGCAGCGCCAACGAGGAGGAGACCCTTTTAACGGTAAGGGAAACCTTCGACCGGTACGGCTATCTCTGCGACACCCACACGGCCGTGGCCCTTAAGGTTCATGGGGAATATGTAAGGCGTACGGGCGACAGCGCAAAAACAATAATAGCCTCAACCGCGAGCCCCTTTAAATTCGCGGGCAGCATACTGAAAGCGCTGACGGGCGAGGCTTCGGGGCCGGACGAGTTCGAGCGGATGAAGCGCCTCGCCGAAATTACCGGAACCGAGCCGCCCCCCCAGCTCATGGGCCTTAGAGATAAACATGAGCGCTTTTTAGAAATTTGCGACAAAGACGAAATGTGCCGCTTCGTATGCAGCGCGCTGGAAATATAGCGGACAGAAAACCCCAATGCGCGTTTTTGCTGTTTTCTAATTCTTGGTGGTTTGAGCAGCTAAAAAGGCCGGCCGCCCCAAAAAGGACGGCCGGCTGATGGAGAGTTATATGCATCACGCTAGCGTTTAAAGGTGACGCAGACGGTGTCGTCGGAGGAAGAAGCGTACTGCGGGCCTACCTTTATTTGCTTGGCGGTGCATTGCTTTTGGTCGTTATAAGCGCAATTGTTGACTTCACATTGGATGGAGTTGTGGGGCTGGGCGGTTCCGTGAGTCTGGTTGTGCTGCATGTTCTGCTGCATAAAGGCTTCAACTCCTTTCGCTTTTAGATTGCGCTTTTTTTGCCCGGAGATACCGGGTAATATATGGAAATTGAGTGTATGATATATTATGGCAATTTACGCGATCGCCGACCTGCATCTTTCGGCCGCCGCCGAAAAGCCCATGGATATTTTTCAAGGCTGGGACAATCATCAGGAAAGGCTTGTCCGCAACTGGGAGGAAAAGGTAAAGCCGGAGGATACGATAGTGCTGGCCGGAGATATCTCCTGGGGGATGAGCCTTAAAGAAGCCCTGCCTGATTTAAGGCTTATACACAACCTGCCGGGTAAGCGCAAGGTTATTCTTAAGGGCAACCACGACTACTGGTGGACGTCGGTCGGCAAAATGACGGCGGCACTTGAGGAAAACGGGCTTTGTTCCCTTTGCTTTTTGCACAATAACAGCTATTATGTCGAGGGGGTGCATTTGTGCGGCTCGCGGGGCTGGATATTCGAAAACGGGCAGCCGCACGATGAAAAGCTTGTTCGCCGCGAGGCCATGCGCATAGAGGCGTCACTTAAAGCGCGTGGCGCAGAGGATGGCGAGACAGTGCTCTTTTTGCACTACCCGCCGGCCTTCGCGGGGCAGATGCTGGAGGCGTATTTCCGGCTTATGCGGGATTACGGGGTCAGGAGGTGCTTTTACGGCCATATTCACGGGCCAGGGCACCGGTTTGCTGTGCGGGGCGAGCGGGAGGGCGTTATGCTTAAGATGATTTCAGCCGACTACCTCAACTTCGACCCGATCCACGTCACATACTGAAGAGCCCATTGAAATGGCATAAGCTACGCAAAACAGGGCATATTTTTGATTGAGACGGACT
>JAITVF010000086.1 GCA_031285945.1 Oscillospiraceae bacterium | reverse complement strand
GAGGGGAGCGCCGGCCATCACTTTGAGGGTAGGGCAACCAAGGGGCGGACGTTGGACGTGGAGTTTGTAGTCTCGGTCGCGCTCCATTCTTTGTATCTTTCATTTTGGAAAAGCTTTGTGGATATCTTCAGCCTGGAGCTTATAGCGCCCTCGGGGCAGTCGAGCGGGCCCTTTAATCCCACCGTTTCCTTCGCGAGCATGAGACTGGATGACGCCGAGCTCGATATCTTTTACGGCGGCCCGTCGTTTTACGACGAGAACCAGGAGATCTTCATACAAATAAGGCGGCAGCCCCAGCCAATACCCCAGGGGATATGGAGGCTGCGGGTAACAGGGCGCGAGGTAACAAGGGGCGAATTCCACGTCTGGCTCCCCACAACAGAGGAGGTGGGAACAGGAACCGCCTTTACGACCCCGGACACGGGTCTTACCATTACTCTTCCCGCCACCGCTGAAAGCGTAATATCAGTTGGGGGATATGACGAGCTCATCGGCAGCGCCGCCAGCTTTTCGGGGCGGGGCTATACCTTTAACAACGTATACATAAAGCCCGACCTGGTAGCGCCCGCAGTGGCTATACGAACGTCCAGAACAGGGGGCGGCTACGACACATTTACCGGAACCAGCATGGCCGCGCCCTTTGTGACGGGAGCCGCCGCCCTTATGATGGAGTGGGGGATAGTAAAGGGGAATGATTCATTTTTATACGGCCAGAGAGTAAAGGCGTATCTGCAAAGGGGCACGGATAAAATACCCGGGCAGGCATATCCGGACGCCACATGGGGGTACGGCTCGCTCTGCCTGAGCGAAACCATGAAAGCCCTGACAAAATATAAAGAATAACCGGCCAAAAGCAGGGAGGTCACAATGAGCAACGGAACAAACTCGCTGGAGGATTTCATCTATCGGGACGATACGGCGGCTATTGTCATAAAATCCGAGATGCTGCCCGAGGAGCTTTTCAGCCAGCACCCATACATTCACCCCGGAAAAAGCCTTACGGGCGGATACACCGTCGTATACGTAAACGTGGGCGATATAGAAAAGGTTGTATCTGATACCGAAAACTACGTCAGCAATATTTTCCCGCTTGTGATGGGTCTCTTAGATACCTCAAGCCTTGACGCGGCGGGTATTTTACAGGTGGAGCGCCAGCCCTGGCTGGGCCTGCGCGGCAACGGCGTTCTTCTCGGTTTTGTTGATACCGGAATCGACTACACCAACAACGCCTTTTTATACGAGGACGGCACCAGCAAGATACGTTATATATGGGATCAGACAATACCCGGCTCCGCGCCCGACGGTTATTTTTTTGGCAGCGAGTACACAAACGAGCGGCTTAACGAGGCGCTCCTCTCCGAGGATCCTTTTTCCGTAGTCCCTCACAGGGATACGGTGGGTCACGGCACCTTTCTGGCGTCGGTAGCGGGAGGCCGCGAGCCGGGCGAGTACATAGGCGCCGCTCCCGAGGCGGAAATAATAGCCGTAAAGCTCAAAGAAGCAAGGCGTGCCGACTACGCCCGCTTTCTTATTCCGCCCGAGCAAAAAAACGCCTTCGCCTCCGACGATTTTGCTCTTGGGATTCAGTATATAGTAGACAAGGCGCTTGAATTAAAAAAACCGGTAGCTATCTGTATTTCGTTGGGAACCAATTACGGAAGCCACAACGGCTTTACCGAGCTGGACGAATACCTCTCCGACATAGCGGGGATAACCGGGGTTTCCATCAGCGCCGCGGTGGGGAACGAGGGGCAGAGCGGGCACCACGCGCAGGGAAAGTTTAACGCGCAGGGTGAAACGCAGGACCTGGAGCTGCGGGTGGGCGAAAAGCCCGAGGACGTTTACATGTCGATATGGAACTATTCTATGGACAGATTGTCGGTAGAGATCACCTCCCCTTCGGGCGAGCATATAAACCGCATACCGGCGCGCTCGGGGATAACCTATCGCAACAAGCTGGTTTTAGAGCGGAGCACCGTGGTAATCGAATACGTATTCCCCATACAGCGGAGCGGCGAGCAGCTCACTAGGATAAAAATCTACTCGGCGACGCCCGGAATTTGGACCATAACCCTGCACGGCGACATTATTCTCGACGGCGGATGGCACGCGTGGCTCCCCCTCACCGGCTTTATAAGCCCAGGCACCGTATTTTTGTCCCCGTCCCCCAACTATACGGTGGTGACCCCCGCCACCACCCTTGGAATCACCGCCTGCGGGGCCTACGATCACCGTAACGATTCCCTCGCGCCCTCCACGTCATGGGGGCCAACCCGTATGCCCTCGATCTCTCCCGACCTGGTGGCGCCAGGCGTGGAGGTGGGGGGGAGCTACCCCACCGGCCACGGCACGATGAGCGGAACCAGCGTGGCGGCGGCAATTACCGCGGGCGCCAGCGCCCTTATGCTGCAATGGGGTATAGTGGAGGGCAACGACGTATCCCTCGATTCCTTCAGGGTGCGGGCAAGGCTGGTCGCGGGCTGCGAACGAAGCGAGGACGTAGAGTTTCCCAACAACCGCTGGGGCTACGGCAAGCTAAACCTGCTCAACGCCTTCCAGTCAATGAGGCCGGTTTAATCTTGAGAAATAAAACAAATCAGCAATTAGAACCAATATTTTAATCTCGATATGTACAAAATGTCAATAGACAATTGGGCTCCGCAGTGTAAAATAGTATTATGATATTATAGAACTTAGTGCTATAATATAGAACACTTAGCGGAGGGTTACAAGAATGAAAAAGACGATACTTGATTTTAACAGAATGGCTGAAACCGGCGAAAAGATTGTTTACCTAACGGCCTACGATTATCTCACCGCAAAATACGAGGAGCGCGCGGGGATCGATATGATTCTGGTGGGCGATTCGCTGGGCATGGTTGAGCTGGGCTACGAGACGACCTTTCCCGTAACCATGGAGGATATGATCCGCCACAGCGCCGCCGTGAGCCGGGGGGCGCCCAACACCTTTATAGTCGGCGATATGCCATATATGTCCTATCAGGTTTCCGACGAGCAGGCCGTCTCCAACGCGGGCCGCTTTATCAAGGAAGCCCTGGCCGACTGCATCAAGCTCGAGGGGGCGGGCCCCGATATACTCAGCCGGATAAGGGCTATTTCGGGCGCAGGTATTCTCACCATGGGGCATATAGGGCTAACGCCGCAGTTCGCGGGCCAGCTGGGCGGCTATAAGGCGCAGGGAAGAAGCGCCGAGGCGGCCTTAAAGCTTATCGATCAGGCAAAGAAGATCGAAGAGGCGGGCGCGTGCATGATACTGGTGGAGGGCGTTCCCGCCATTGTCGGACGCGAAATCACAAAGCGGGCGGGGATTCCCATACTCGGAATCGGCGCGGGTTCTTACACCCACGGCCAGCTGCTCATCTACGCCGACATGGTCGGCATGTACGACAACTTTACCCCTAAATTTGTAAAGAAATACGCCCATATCGGCGCCGAGCTTGAGCGCGCCTTTACCGAGTACGGCCAAGAGGTCAGAGCAGGAAAATTCCCCGTCGACGCAGAGCACGCCTATAAAATAAGCGAAACCGAAGCCGAAGCCCTTATGGAAGCTCTGAGAGAGTAACCGCCGCAAACTCGCGTCGGCTCGAAAGACCGCTTGCGTATCTAATTTACTTATACTATTCCGCATTCAAAATACTTCTTTCTATGCTTCCCCCGCCTCTGGCGGGGGAAGCATAGAGTAATATTATAAAAGCATTTTATTTGCGGATTAGTATTATTTACTTATTCCAGTCGCTATAGAATATGCGGGGCTGCTTTTATAGTTTAACTTGAAAAAAGCACCCGGATTGGCGAGGCGCAAAACAGGCCGCCAATCCGGGTGCTTTTTCAGGTTAATCAAACAAGCCATATAACAAACAAGCCCTAAATCGGCAATTGCCCGGCTATTCCGCAGCCCAGGCGGGCAGACGCGTTTACGTCGGGCTTTGCTCCGTGGCTTTTCGTCTGCGCCGTATGGCCAGGAGCCTTTCCTTTACCACCGGCCCAACAGTCTGTACAAAGATAACGGCTATAAGTACCAGCCCTTGGAAGGTATCCTGAATATCGGTGCTTAGCGAAGGAATGCTTACGATTATAAAGTTGATGGTTGTGTAGGACAGCGCGCCGAAAAAGACCCCCAAAAGATTGCCGCGCCCGCCCGCCATGCTTACCCCGCCCAGCACCACGGCGGCGATGGCGTACATTTCGTAGCTTTTGCCCGAGGAGGCTGGGGTGACGTTGCCAATTTTGCAGGCCTGTACAAAGCTGCCTACCCCCACCAGCACGCCGATTAAAATAAATACCGACATCTTTACCGCCTGCACGTTTATGCCGACAAGCTGAGCGGTTTTTTCGTTGCTACCAACCGCGTAAACGCTTTTGCCGTATTTGGTGCTTTTTGAAAGAATTACCATGATAACCAGCATGAGAAGGAACAAGAAGGTAATATAAGGCAGACTTATGCCTATATCCAGGCTGCCGGTGCCGAACTGCATTCTCAGAAATTCGTAGGAGCTGAGGCTGCTGTCCATAGAGAACTGGCTGGAGGTGGAGCCGGTGAGGGCCGGATCAATGGTTCTTACCAGGGAAAGGGTTACCGAGCGGTAAATCAGCATGGTTCCCAGCGTAACAATAAAGGGCGGCATCTTGGCGTAACCCACCAGAACGCCGTTCACAAGCCCGCACAGCGCTCCCGCCGCCACCGCTCCCAGCAGCATAAGAATAACGTTGTTAGTCATATTAAATACGATTATGCAGGCCCCGGTGCACATGACCAGCGCGGAGCCTACCGAAAGATCGATTTGTCCGGTGATTATGACCATGGCCATACCCAGCGCGACTGTTCCCACGATTACCGTGTTCTGGCTGGAGAGAATCGCCGCGAAATGGCTCCACTTAAATACGTTGCCATTGGCGGTTACAGTAATGGCGTATACGATTAGAATTATAAAAAACACAAAGATGAAGCTGTATCGCGTCCATGCGCGCGATATGTATTTTGCCGCGTTGCCTGCGCCTGATGCCTTGGTGTTCATAGGGCCTCTCCCTCCCGCGTGCCGATGGCGTTGGTGGAATAGAGCATCACAGTATGCTCGTCGATCTCATCGTGGCTGAAAATCTTAATGATCTCCCCTTCATAGAAGACAACGCACCGGTCGGATACTTTTTTGATCTCGGGGATTTCGAGCGTGTTGATAATAATGGTTTTGCCTTCCCGGGCAAACTCGAGGATAAGGCGGTATATCTCGTCCTTGGCGCCTACGTCCACCCCCTGGGTGGGGTTATCGAAGAGAAGGATATCGGCCCCAATGTTGAGCCAGCGCGCCAAAAAGACCTTTTGCTGGTTTCCGCCCGAAAGGGAGGTGACGGGGTCGTGGGGGGACTGCGCCTTGATTCGCAACATTTTCTGAAATCCGCCAAACTTGTGAAGCTCTTCCTTTTCGTTGATGAAGGGCCGGCGGCGGGAAAGGGAATGCTCGGCTATGTACTCGTTTTCCAAGATGCTCTGGTCGGGAACTACCGAATTTTCCTTGCGGTTTGAGGGCAGCATGGCGATTCTATTCTTCATCGCGCCAAATATACCGCCGCCCACGCCCCGGCCGTTTACCAGCATCCTTCCCGCGGTTACCGGCAGCACCCCGAACATAGCCTGCATCAGCTCGCTGGCGCCGCTGCCCGCAAGCCCGGTAAAGGCCACGATCTCGCTCTTTCGCACCTCAAGCTCCACATTGCGAAAGCCGGGGCCGCTAAAGCCCTTGAGCGAAAGCGCCGTTTCGCCCAGGGGGCGCGGGGTATAGCTGTTCTTGCCCGCGTATTGCTCACCCACCATATCCGATGTAATTTTGTGGGGCGTTACATCCTTTATTAACCCTTCCGAGATTTTAATGCCGTTGCGCAGCACGGTGTAACGGTTTGAAAGCTCAAAAATTTCGGTCATTTTATGCGATATAAAGATAAATGACGTCCCCTGCCCGCAAAGTCTGCGCAGAATTTCAAAAAGATGCTCCACCTCTTCCCCGGAAAGGGCGGTGGTAGGCTCGTCCATTATAAGCAGCTTTGCGTTTATATCCAGCGCGCGGCAGATTTCCAAAAGCTGCTTCTCGCTGGTTTTAAGGGTTGAGACAAGGGCGAGCGGGTCGATTGTAACGCCAAGCTGACCAAAGAGCGAATCTGTGTGGGCAACCATTGCCTTTTTATCGAGCAGCACGCCTTTTTTAAGCTCGCGGCCCAAAAAGATGTTCTCGTATACCGCGAGATCGTTAACCACGCTGCGCTCCTGATGAACAAAAGCAATGCCCGCCTGCTCCATTTGCCGTATGCCGGGGGAAGGGTAGGCCCTGCCCGCGAAGACTACGCTTCCGGAATCCATGGGGATAACGCCGGAAAGAATGTTCATCAGGGTTGATTTCCCCGCGCCGTTCTCGCCCAGCAGGGCGTGAATCTCCCCCGGTTCCACCGTAAAATCCACACCGTGCAGCACCCTTGTGCCGCCAAAGCTTTTATGTATATCCCGCATTTCCAGAATGGCCATAGGCTGCTCTCCCGTATTGTTTCGCGTTATTATCCCGATTGATATAGCGTAATGCCGCATATCGCCGCGCGCTCTCCCCCGCCATTTACGGGGGAGAGAACGCGGGTTAAAGCTTTTGCAAGTGGCAGACCACTATAGCAATTGTAAGAAATGAGCGGAAAAGGTCTTATCTACAATTGCTATAGCGGGCATGGCCATCCGGCTCGCCACCTGCGGGTGGCAACCGCCGGATATGGCCGATAGAGCAATGC
>JAITVF010000076.1 GCA_031285945.1 Oscillospiraceae bacterium | reverse complement strand
AGCAACCCGTAGTACTCTCTCAATTGACGTTACCCCCCCCCCCGGTAATTTTTACCAGTTTTTTATGTCTCAGAATCCCTCGCGAGCGTTGCATATGCAACAAACGTCTTCTGTAAAGAGTATATTAGACAAGAAATTAAAAGTCAAGGCATGTCAGGTTATATTTGGTAGCCGTGAGAAAATAATCCAGGGACTTTCAAGCGCCGCAACCGGCGCTTGAAAGTCCCTGCGCGTACCGTATAGTAGATCCCAACTTATACTAACCAGCCTCCCGTGTATATTTTGGCGCGTTGCTCTATATTGCCGATATAGTGACATTCAGCCCTTTTACCCCGGAGCTGCCGTCCCCGCTCTCGTCGCCCCTTCTCAGCACGGCCCCCACCTTTGCTAGGGCTACGCCGAGCAGAATTCCCGAAAGCTCAAGGGCGACGGCTACCGCCGATATTCCGGCGCTCTCTCCCGGCGTCTCCCCAAGAGGAACCGGCCCGTCGTCAATGGTAACCGGGCCATCGCCTCCGGCGCCCTGCGGCCCAATCGCCTCGGTCCAGCCAAGGCTTGTCCACATTGAACTCCACATGGCCTCCCAGGGATGGGCCACGCCCGCGTATATTACGAAAAACACCACCAGAATCGCGCCTACGCTAATAAAAAACGAGGACGCGGCCTCCTTTATATTACTGTCCACCGCCGATTTCTCCTTTACGCCGCTTAATCTATATTATCTATAATAGCAGCCTGGTAAGCTCTGCCGCCGAAATTCCGTTCATATATGAGGAAACGTCAAGCCCCTCGAGCGCTTTCTCCAGGCTTTTGTCCAACGCCAGGCCTTCCATGGCACGTTCCAGGTCGCGCAGGTCCCCGCCGCCAAAAAAGTCCCCGTAAAAACGTATCTCTTTGATACGGGCACGCTCCGCCTTCATAAACACGGTCACCAGCCCTGCGGGAAACTTCATCTCCCGGCGGATGTCATATGGGGGGGAAGCGCCGTAGTTCCACTCAAAGGTCGCGTATTTTTCATCCCGCAGCTTAGATATCTCTTCGATGTCGGCATCTGTCGGCTCATATGGCTCAAGGCCCTCGTTATCGATAAGGTAACCGCGCAGGGCCGCCTTAAAGTCTTCCATAGCTATTGGCCGGCTCGCGTTTTCGTTTATGGTCGTAACGCGGCTGCGCACCGACTTTACGCTTTTTGAATCAAACTTGGCCTCCCTCACCCTGAGCGCGTCGGAAACGTTTGTCAGGTTGGAATCAAGCATGATGCAGCCGTGATGCATGGTTCTTCCCCCGCGGGAATACTGAGCGTTGCCGCAGAACTTTTTGCCGCCTATGGTAATATCGTTGCGCCCGCTGAACTCGGCCCTTACACCAAAGCCTTCGAGCACCCGCAGTACCGGAACGGTAAAAATCTCGAAATTCATCCCTTCGTCGCTTCCTCGATTTACGATAAAGGTAAAGTTCAGGTTGCCCCGGTCATGATATACCGCTCCCCCTCCCGAAAGCCTGCGCACTACCCGTATGCCGTTTTCTTCTACAAACTCGCGGTTTATTTCCTCTGCGGTGTTCTGGTTTTTTCCCACCACTATTGTATTGTCGTTCTGCCAGAGGATAAAATACTCCTTTTTACGGTCCATACGCTCGAAAACGTACTCCTCCAGCGCCAGGTTGAAATAAGGATCTGTGCCGGCCGATTCCATGTAAACCATAAGCGCTCACCTCCGCAGGTAATTCTGTTTACAGGTAAAAAAACCCAAGCCGTCCCCCGGCGCGGAATCCCTCCGCTCCAGGAGACGGCTCCCACATCAACTAAGTGGCAAAACCGCGCTCTTTTTCTGCATTCCCCCCGGGGGAAATCTTTTCTATAGCAATTGTAAAAAAATGAGAGGCTTGCCGTTGTGTCTGTCAGACCTCCTCAAACATCTCCTTGCCGGCGCCGCACGCGGGGCAGACATAGTCCTCCGGGAGCTCCGCAAAGTCCGTACCGGGCGAAATCCCGTGATCGGGATCGCCCTTATCGGGGTCGTAGATATATTCGCATACCGTGCACCTGTACTTTTTCACAAAAATCAATCCTTTCTACGCATATTTGTGGGAACGGGTATATTATTCTCGCAACCGGCCGGGATATTACCACTCCCCGCCGGTCAGCAGGCTTATCGCCTCGCGGCCGTTCAAAAGGCCCAAATCGCCGCCGTGGGTCCTGCCCTTTTCCCAGAGCCTGCCGCCGACCGGCGCGTCGGTGTGCCCGGCAGTAGAGCACAGGGCCTCGTGGTCGCTGGTCAAAAGGATTTTGCAGCCGTCCGGGCAGTCGCGCATAATGGGCAGCAAAAGCTCTTTATCCACCCGGGCGATGAATCCGGCCTTTTCCTCCGGGCTCTGGCGGTGGGTCGCCTCGTCCGCTCCGCCCACGTGAACCACCGCCATATCGCAGGAGGAAAGAAGGGAAAGCGCCGCCTGCGCCTTTCCCAAAAGATTTGTGTCGCATTCCCCGGTAGCTCCTGGAACCTGGGGGCTGGGCATTTCCATAAGCCTGGCTATACCGCCCAGCAGCGACGTTTTCTGTACAAATCCCCCCCTGAGCCCCGTAAGCTCGGTAAAGGAGGGCAGCTCCTCGCGGCGGGAAGGCGCCCAGTATATGACCGTATATGGCGCAAAAGCCTTGAGCAGCTCCCTGCCCGTCTCGGCCAGGGCGTCGGCAAGCTTGTTGCCCGAGGGCAGCGCCTCCTCATAAATAAGCCCCTTGCAGCCGTGAGCCGCGTGGGTAACAAGACCCTCCAGCTCGTCTTTTACACCCTCCAGCACCTGCATACACTTATAGGGCCCTACCCGCCTGAGGGCCTCGCCGTGCTTTTTCGCGACGGCCCGCATAATAGCGGCGGCAATATCCGCGGGCGGGGTGCAGCATGGGTCCTTCACAACTCCATTGCCGTCGACCTCCACAAAGCTGCACCGCAGGATTATATCCTCCTCCCCCACAAAAATATCCTCCGCCAGCGATTCAAGGTACGATCTGCCGGACGGTATAAGGGGCGCTTCAAGGCCTAGCAGTGTCAGCACGCAGTTCAGGGTATCGGCCTCCATTCCGGGCGGGGTGGTCGAAAGGGTTACAAAGGCGCTCTCGCGCTCAAAGCGCTCGAGGCCCTCCCCCCACCCCGCCTCCAGCGGAGTTTTACCGGCAAGCTCCGGGTAAGAGATATCCTGCACGCCGTCGAGGATAATAAAAAGGTACTTCAAAAGGTCAGCACTCTCCTTTGGATTTTGGATTGTGGTTTATACTCGTTATTACAGATTATTCCAGATTGCCCCCGCTTATCGCCCTAGCAAGGCGCGAAACATCCTCCCCGTTCCTTACCGCCGCGCGGAACCATCCGGGACCCAGCGACTCAAAGCCTCGGCAGTCCCTTACGAGTATGCCCCCCGCCGCCAGTTTGTCCCCCAGGGATTCGTCGTGAGAATAGAACAGGATAAAATTCGCACAGCCGCGATAAACCCGCAGCCCGCAGCCATGGAGCTCCCCTTCCATAAAATGCCTCATCAGGGTAAGGCGGCGCGCTGTTTCCTTCAGGAAATCACCCTCGCGGCAGGCGGCGATCCCCGCGGCCTGCGCCGCCGCCGAAACTCCCCATGGCGGCCCCGCCTCATCGATACGCCGCAAAAGCCCGGGGTCGGGGCAAATGAGATGCCCCAGCCTCACCCCCGGTATCGCAAATATCTTGGTAAAGGCCCGCAGGATGATAAGCTTTTTATAGTCCCTCAGCCTGGTCTTAAGGGTATAGTCACGGGCAGCGGGTATAAAATCGAGGAAGCACTCGTCCACCAGCAGAGCGGCGTCCTCTTTCATGCAGGCAAAAAGAATATCCGCCATAAGCTTAGGATCGGCCAGAACGCCGGTGGGGTTGTTGGGGTTGCATATCACAACAAGGTCGCAGCCCCTTATATCTGCCAAAAGCTCGCGGGTTGGGGCAAACCCCCCGCTCTCAGCAAGAAGGTGGCGGCGAATACCGCTACCCGCGGCAATTAGGGCAAGCTCGTATTCCTCAAAAGTAGGCGCGAGTACCAGGCTCTGCCTGGGTCTCAGGGCGTAGGCGACGCGATATATGAGATCGCCTGCTCCCCCGCCGCAGAGAAGCTGCTCCTCGCCGACGCCCTCAAAAACGGCAAGCTCCCCGCGAAGCCTGCGGCAGGCGGGGTCGGGATATCGCCCCGCCTGCGATACGGACGCCTCCAGGGCCTCGCGGACGCTCAACGGAATCCCAAAGGGGTTTACGTTTACCGAAAAATCCAAAAAGGCTCTTGAATCAGGGTTCCGCTCGGCGGCCGACTCAATATCCCCGCCGTGAATTAGCTTTCTGTGGGGAAGAATTCTGATCATCCTCTCAGGAAGATATATGCGATAAAGCGAACCGCTACGCACAAGGGCAGCGCGAGAACCGAAGCCACAGCCATAAGGCGGGTCGCCCTCAGAATATCCTCCGGCGCCGGGTCGCGGGCGGAATCGCCGATAAAAGGCTTTTGCAAAACGGCGCCCCTGTAGCGCGAGGGGCCGCCCAGCCGTATCCCCAGAGCTCCCGCGCAGGCGGCCTCCCCCTGGGCGCTGTTGGGGCTCGTATGATTCTTGCGGTCCCTGCGCCATATTCGCAGGGACGAGGCCGTATCGAGCCCACAGAAGAAGCTTCCCGCAATTAAAAGCCAGGCGGAAAGTCTCGCCGGAACAAGGCCCGCAATATCGTCGAGCCTGGCCGAAGCCCGGCCAAGGTTCAGGTATCTTTCGTTTTTATAACCTACCATTGAGTCGAGGGTGTTGATCATCTTATATGCCGCGCCAAGGGCTATTCCCCCGGCGCAAAGATACAGCATCGGCGCTATGACCCCGTCTGAGGCGTTTTCAGCCACCGTTTCTACCGAGGCCCGGATCACACCCGCCTCGTCCAGGTGTAAAACGTCTCTTCCCACGATTTCCGAAAGCTTCTTTTTCGCCTCGTCCAAGCGGTTTTCCCGCAGGGGACGGAAGACCCGCAGGGCGCTGCGGCGAAGCTCCCCGGCGGCGGTCAGCCTGTAAAAGATCCAGCATTCGGCCAGGAACAGCCCCCACCCGCCGAACCGCCTGGCCGCCGCTATCTCAATAAGCCGGTAGCTTAGATAAGTCACAAGCACGCACAAGGCCGCAAGCTGAAGCCCCGCGGCCCGCTCGGCTTCGGGAGTGGGGGGGATTTTGCGCCTCAGGCTTAGCTCCGCCGTTTCGATCAGCCTGCCCATCAGCCGCACCGGGTGGATTAGCCAAACGGGATCGCCCAGAATAAAATCCAGCGTAAGCCCGATTAACGGCGGTCCCGCTACAAAAAGCAGCGCTTCCCCCGTCACCTGCTCGCCTCCCTCAGTATGGCCGGAACCCCACAGCAGATACGCTCTACCCTGTCGGCATATTGGGCCAGCTCACAGCAAAAACGGCCCACCGCCTCCCGCCAGTCCCTCTCAAAGGCCTCTGCGGGAACAATCCCGCTCCCCACCTCGTCGCATACTATAACCCAGTCCTCCCGGCTTATGAGCCCCTTCAGCAGCGTATCGTAGGGGGAAAGCCCCTCAGACAGCATCCGCCGGATAAGAAGGTGCAGCCTGTTTATTCCCCCGGCGGTGGCGGTTTGGTCAAAACCGCACGAGCCGCCGTCGGCAAGGGGGACGTTGTAAGCGCCCCGGGCGTATTCCCCCTTGCCCTGGCCAGTGCCGCCCACTATAAGTATCTTCATGAAAAAACTCCTCCCGCGGCGGCTGTAGCAAGACAGATAAGCTCTGCGTTGAGAATAAAGAACCCGGTGAGATCACCTGTGTTTCCGCCGAAGGCCCGCAGGCAGAAGCGGCGGTGAAGTGGGCGGTATAAGAGGCAGAGCGCGGACGTCAGCGCTCCGCAAAGAGGGTCGAGCAGAACGGCCGCAGCCCCGCAGGCGGTAAAAAATACAGCCGAGCAGGCCATGACCGCGGCGGTGGGAGCGCTGCCGTGCAGCAAGAACATCATCCCCTCCTTCTTTGCGGGCGGAATAAGCGCCGCCGAGAAGGAGGCCATTGCCCGGGAAAAGACAAAGCCCAGAGAAGCTATGGCCATATGGCGGGGGCTCGCCGAAACCTGGGCCCACAGCCCCGCGCTTAAAATAAAATATCCGCCGCAGCCCATAACCCCAAAGGCGCCGACGCGCGGGTCCGCGAGTATCTCGAGGCGGCGTGAGGGGGGCGCGTGGCTGCCTATGGCGTCCATCGCGTCTATAAATCCGTCCATGTGTATGCCGCCCGTTAAAAGAACCGGCAAAAGGGCGGCGACGGCGCCGAACAAAACCGGCGAAACAAAAGCTCCCGACGCGGCCGAGCTCCACAGCCATTGCGCGCCAAAGATAAAAACCCCCACTCCCGGAAAAAAGCAGAGAGTATAGCGCATACCCTCTTTATCCCACACGACCCTGCCCGCCGGCAGCGGCAAAACGCTGTAAAGTGAAAATGCGGCCAGAAGGCCAGAAAGGATTCTCTTCATCTGCTGCTACTTCCCGGATTATGACTTTATCGGCTATTCTTATGGTAAATGGGCAGGCCGCAGACCACCTCTGTAAGGGTGTCGGCCCACGACGCAAGGCGCAAATTGAGCCGCGCCAGGCAGCTAAGGTAGTCTTGCGTTTCCTCCCGGTAGCATATCCCGTCCGAAAAAACGTCCACCGTCACTATAACCAGATGCTCCGTCTGCCCGGCCAGGGACAATATCCCCTCAAAAAGCATGGATGGCGCTTCCCCCGGCGGCACACCGCGCTCAAACAGGGCGTTGGCCGCAAGGTTGCCCGCATCCTCCAGAAGAAGGCAGCCGCAATCCCCGGGCAGCCTGAGCCTTACGGGATCCCCCGCGTATTCTACCGTGACAAACCCCTTACTCTCCCGCGCGGCGCGGTGGCGAAGGATTCTGGCCTTGCTTTCCTCACCTGAGGCGGGCATGGTCGCGAGGTAGATTCGCCTGTCCGAAAGGCTTGCCGCCAAATCCTCGGCAAAAGCGCTTTTCCCGCTGCCTGAGCCGCCGTAAACAAGCGCCCTCACACCGGCTCTTCAACCGCGGTTTCGTAGCGAACGTAGGGTGGCATTCCCCTTTCGCCAAAGAAAATCGCTTCGGAGTAAACGCAGGAGGCCATATCATAAAGAGGAAGAGCCGCTACCGCGCCGGTTCCCTCGCCCAGCTTCATCCTTAATGTGAGCAGAGGCTCGAGCTCAAGATCGCGCAACGCCACCCCCGCCGCCGGCTCCGCCGCCTGATGTGAGGGCAAAAGGTAACGCCTGACCCCGGGGCAGATTCTCGCCGCCAGCATCGCGGCTACCCCCGACACAAAGCCGTCGAGCACCACCGGAATCCTCGTCGCGGCCCCGCCCAGGCAGAGCCCCGCTATACCGGCGATATCAAAGCCCCCTACCTTAGAGAGCAGATCTATCGCGTCCTCCGGGTCGGGCCTGTGGATTCTCAGCGCCTCCTCCACTACCGCTATCTTGCGTATGAGCCCCTCGTCAGAAAGGCCCGCGCCCCTCCCTGTGACCTCGCTGGCGGGAAGGCCCGTCATGGCGGCGATAAGTGCCGCGGCCGAGGTTGTGTTCCCTATCCCCATTTCACCAGTGGCAAGCATACGAAACCCCTGGCCCGCCAGCTTGCGGGCGACGATGATCCCCGCCTCCAGCGCCTGCTCGGCTTCCTCTCTGCTCATGGCGGGAGCCTCGAGAAAATCCCTTGTGCCGGGCGCGATCCTATGGTTCCAAAGCCCCGGAATCGGCCTCGGCGACGAGATTCCGATATCGACCGCCACCACCTGGGCGCCCGCCACCCTGGCCATAAGGCAGACGCTGGTCCTGCCGGCGGCCAAATTCTCGGCCACCAGCGAGGTTACCTCCCTCCCCGTCTGGGAAACGCCCCGCGCGACCACCCCGTGGTCGGCGCAGAACACCACCACCGCCTTGCCCGAAAGATCTATCCTGGCGTTGCCGGTTATCCCCGCCACCCGAACAAGGTGCCCTTCAAGGTCACCCAGGCCGTCGAGCGGCTTTAAGATGCCGTCCAGCCTTTCGCGGGCAATGGCCATCGCGGCCGAGTCCAGGGGGGTAATCTTTTTTATGACCTCCGCAATAACGCCTTCAGTTTTCATATCGCCTTAAGGGGCGGGGGCCGGCCGCCTCCAGCCGGAGCTTTGCCGCGAGAGCCGCGCCAATCTTCTCGGCGTCCTCGCGCCCGCCGCTCATTTCCCCCGTCCACATTCTCCCGTTTTTATCCGCCATCATACCCCGCGCCGAAAGCCTGTCTCCTCTCATGGCCGCGTAAACGGCCAGAGGGATTTTCTCGCCCAGAATTTCGGCGAAGGATCTTTCGCACATCGCCGCGTCCCAACAATCCACATCGTGAAAGCGGGAAAGAAAAGCCATGTTTTCGCCAAGCCTCGCCTGCACCGCGATAATTCCCTGCCCGCAAAATGGCAGCATACGCCGGACTGAATATATTTCATACGCTCTGTCGAGCCCGCGTATTTCCGCCAGCTCGGCGACCGAAAAAAGCATGGCCCCAAATTCCCCGCAGTCGAGCCTTGAAAGACGCTCCTGCGCGCTTCCCGTCACAAGGCTAAAAGACCGGTTGGGGTAAAGCCCCGCCATCTGCGCAAGCTGGCCCCCGGTCCGCACTCCTGTCGGCGCCGACTGATCGGGAACGCCGCGCTCCAAGGGAGCCACCAAGGCGGTGCGGGCGTCCTCCCTTCGCCCTACCGCGACAATGGGAAGTCCCGGCGGCAGCTTAAAGGGCATAGAGTCCAGGCTCTGCGCCGCAAGATCTGCCCGCCCCTCCAGAAGAGCCCTGTCGAGAGCCGAAAGGTCAAAGACCTTCCCAGTTTTCGCCTCGGAATAATCGACCGCCACAAGCTCCGGCACCAGGGCGGGGTCGTAATCCTGCACCGCCTCCATAACCGCATGGGCCCAGGCAATGCCTTCGGCCGTATTCCAGCCGCATACTCTTATAACCCTCACCCGTACACCTCCGCCCCCGCAGACTGCTTTCCATAAACAAAGACCGGCTCTCTCACCCTAGTGGTCTGACCGGCCAGCTCCTACAACTAATTTTCTACTGCCGCTCGCCGTCGGCGGGGAAAACACAATATATCAACATATCAGTATATCAGTGATTAGCTAATAATTGCAAAGCTTCTTTTTCGCCGCAGGCACATTATTCTGCCGAAACGCTATACTGTATTAGCCGAAAAAAGAGAGTAAGGCGCGCTTTGGCTCCAGTTTCGATTATATCCCATTTTTCCCGCATTGTCAAAGCATATCGCGCTCCCGCTCCCCCGCGAGATACGCCCGGCCGATCTTCTTTTGATTTCGGACTACCGCGCGAAAGGATCGTGAAGCATCTATGGAATCAGCCTCCAACCTGCTCATAGCCGTCGACGCCGGACATGGCGGCTGGGATAACGGCGCCCAGGGCCTTGGCCGCCGCGAAAAAGACGACAACCTGGCCCTTGCCCTGGAGGTTCAGCGCCAGCTCGAGCGTCAGGGCCTTCAGGTACTGATGACCCGCTCAGACGACACCTTTGTGGAGCTGGCAGACCGCGCCGCCATGGCCAACGAAGCCGACGCGGACCTGTTCGTTTCCCTGCATCGCAACTCCTTTACAAGGCCTACCGACGAAACCTACGGCATAGAAAACTATATCTATCTCACAGCCCCTCCCGAGACCTCGGGCAGGGCCGCGCAGCTGGTGCTCTCGGAGCTGGACGATGTGGGGGTTCAGCGCATCGTGGGCGTTTCGCGCGGGAACTACGCAGTTCTGCGCCGCACCCTTATGCCCGCCATGCTGCTTGAGATGGGTTATATCATCAACGAGACCGACAACCTGCTGTTTGATGAAAACCTCACCGCCTACGCCCAGGCTATCGCTAAGGGAATCATGGAGTACTTCGGCCTTGTCTGGAACGCCAACGCAACCCCCCCAACCCCGCCGCTCCAGCCCGAGGAAAACGAAATCTACGATATGCAGCAGCTGCTTGAGAGCCGTTACGGCTTTGGCCTGACCCCAACCGGCCGTTACGACGACCCCACCCGCAGGGCCGTAACCGTGGCTCTGCAGATCGAGCTGAACGGAGCGTATAACGCGGGCCTCGCGGTGGACGGCAAATTCGGCCCCCTAACCGCCATGGCCATACGCCCCATACGGCAGGGGGATCAGGGTGCGCTGGTAGCGCTTTTGCAGGTGCTATTAACGCTCAACGGCTACGATCCCGGCGAGGTGGACGGTTATTTCGGCCCCCGCACCGCAACGGCTCTGCGCTTTTTCCAGCGCGACCATTTTCTCACCTCCGACGCAATAGCCGGAAGAGAGAGCTTTACCGCGCTGATCAAAGAGTAAGCCTACATAAACACGCAACACAAAGCCGCCGGCAAGCACCGGCGGCCA
Source organism: Oscillospiraceae bacterium (assembly GCA_031285945.1). Taxonomy (GTDB): domain Bacteria; phylum Bacillota; class Clostridia; order Oscillospirales; family Ruminococcaceae; genus WRAV01. Next base: position 1,903 of record JAITVF010000076.1, on the reverse strand, counting down.
TTTCTACTGCCATTCTTACAGGCAAACACCCCTATAGCAATTGAGTCCCTCTATTTACCCCGGTGTTCCCCGCCGGAAGCGGGGAACACCCACGAAGTTATACGTGTTTCTCCCCCCCCCTTCGGGGGAGAAACACAGGTAAATAGAGATGCTCAATTGCTACAGTAAAGGGCTACACGCCAGCAGCTACCCGGCCAGCTCCCCCACCAGGTTCTTTTCGAACAGGGCTACCGCGCGCGCCGGGTCGCCCGTCTGGCCGAGGGCCCACATAAGCTTTGTTACTGCCGCCTCGGTGGTCATGTCCATGGCCGAAACCGCGCCCGCCTCGAGTATCCTGCGCCCCACCTCGTAAAGATGGAGATCGCTGCGCTCGTAAAGGCACTGGCTGCACACCGCGACGGTTACGCCCGCGTCACACAGGCGGCGAACCTTACCCAGCAGGTCGCGGCCCAGGTAATGCATACCTCCCGCGCCGAAGGCCTCGATGACAATCCCCTTATAGCCTATATCCATAAGCGCGTCAAATATTTCGGGGCGGGTACCGGGAATAAGCTTTAAAAGAAAAACGTCGGTGCAAATAGAGTCCAGCAGGTTAAGAGGCCTCTCCTCGCGGGCCGTAGTGCGGGAAAATACCCGGATGCCGTCGGCGCATATCCTGGCCATTTCAGCGGCGTTCACGCTGTGAAACGCGTCAAAGTCCATGGTGCTGGTCTTTACCGTTCTGGCTCCGTTCATAAGCCTGCGGTCAAAGGCCACAATAACCCCCGCCATCCCCGCCTCCACGGCCTCAGCCGCGGTGCAGAGATTAGTTCTCGCGTCGCTCAGGGGATCGTCGATGGGGATTTGCGATCCGGTCAGTACCACCGGCTTTTCAAGGCCCTGGAGCATAAAGCTGAGCGCCGCCGCCGTGTAGGCCATAGTATCGGTGCCGTGTGTGACTATAACGCCGTCGCAGCTATTGAGCGCGTCAAAGGCGCGCCGGGCTATGGCCTGCCACTGCTCGGGCTGAATATTGGAGGAATCCATCGAAAAAAGATCCTCGGCATCCACCGAAAAGCGCCTTGTAAGCTCCTCGGCGTAGTGCAAAAGCCCCCCGGGGCCCATGGCCGGGGCAAGACCCTTCTTTCCTTCTTTAGAGGCGATAGTTCCGCCGGTTGTAAGCATTTTTATCTTTTTCACGTCGTGTTTCCTCTTTGCGTCGTATTAATAATACTAAAAAGCCTACATGACCAGTCTCGAGGCTATGCTAAAGTAGATAAGAAGGGTTATGGCGTCCACTATGGTGGTGATAAAGGGCCCGGCCATTATGGCGGGATCGAGTCCCAGCGCCCTGGCCGCGACGGGCAGAGTTCCGCCTATGATCTTAGAAAACATTATGGTAAAGACAAGGGTAACCGAAACCGCAAGCGAAACGGGGAAGGCGTTCCCCATAAGGAACATCCGCCCGAAGTTGACCACCGCCAGCAAAACGCCCGCAATAACGCTCACGCGCAGCTCTTTCCACAAAACCCTGGGCCAGTCGCGCAGCTCGATCTCGCCAAGGGCTATGCCGCGTATAACCAGGGTGGAGGATTGGTTCCCGGCGTTTCCTCCCGAATTCATCAGCATAGGGATAAAGGCCGTGAGAATAACCGCCGATGAGAGCATTTTCTCAAAGCGGGTGATGATGCTGCCCGTAAAGGTGGCGGATATCATCAGGATCAAGAGCCACAGTATCCTGTTTTTGGCGAGCCTTATAACCCCCGCCTCAAGATATGTGCCCTCGGTGGGGACAATGGCCGCCATTCTTTGAAAGTCCTCTGTGTTTTCCTGCTCTATAACGTCTACGATATCGTCGATGGTTATTATCCCTACGAGCCGCTTTTCGGCGTCCACCACCGGTATGGCCATCAGGTCGTATTTC
>JAITVF010000009.1 GCA_031285945.1 Oscillospiraceae bacterium | reverse complement strand
GAGGGGGATGTGCTGCAATCATCTATAGGCCAGCTATACCACGCCTTTACCCCCTTGCAGCTGGCCAACTACGCGGCCACTATCGCAAACCGCGGCAACCGTATGAAGGCAACCCTCGTTCATGAGGTGCGCGACTATTCCCTTAAAAATGTGGTGGATTCTCACGAGCCGCGGGTGGCCTTTGATATCGAAGCCGCCCCCGAGCACTTTGAAACCGTAGTGGACGGCATGGTTCAGGCCTCTCGCCCTGGCGGAACCGCTTCGGCTACCTTCGGCTGGTACCCCATAGACGTAGCCTCAAAAACCGGCACCCCTGAAACCGACGCCCTGCCAAACTCCACCTTTATAGCCTTCGCCCCCGCGATCAATCCCCAGGTGGCGGTGGCGGTGGTTATCGAAAAGGGCTGGCACGGCTACACCGGCGCGCCGGTGGCGAAGGATATCTTCGACGCCTGGTTCGGGTTTGACGCCGCCTCGCAGGAGCCCGCGGTCTCCTCTCCCGAATCCCTGCCTGAATCTGAGGCGGCGGAAGAGCTATCGTCGCAAAGCGGCGAGGAAGCCGTTCCGGCAATCGGCCGTTAAGGGCGAGATTTTTTTGCTTTATATCTCAATTTTTCCTCAAGGGCTGTTCAATTTGCGCAAATTGTGTTAAAACTATATAGGGGTGCTGCTATTGAACTGTATCGTGACGGTGTCGGGCAAGGGAGGCACGGGAAAATCCTGCGTAGCGGCGTATACGGCCGCCGCCCTCGCCAAAGAGGGCCGCAAGACACTTATAGTCGAAATGGGAGCGGATTCGCGCTCTCTGGATCTGATTCTCGGGGCTTCGGGCGCTCCCTTCGGCATTCACGACGCGCTGGCGGGGCGCTGTACCCTTTTTGACGCTACAGTCAAGGTGGAGGGCGCTTACGGCCTTGAGTACATGGGCGCCGGCGATATTACAGAGCCACCCGATACGGCGCGTATGGCCGAGGCCATACGCACCCTAAAGCTTGACTACGACTTTGTGATTGTCGACGGCGCGGATCTTGCAAGCTTCCCCGTTTCCTGCGCGAACATCTTTCTTATGGTGGTAACTCCCGACACCCTCTGTATGCGGGCCTCCTCCGACCTTGCAAGAAGGCTCCGCGGCGCGGGCGCGCGAGAAATTCGCCTTGTTATAAACAGCGTGCCCGCCCGCATTATCCCCATAGAAGGGGCTGAGGATTTCGACGACCTCATCGACCGTACGGGCGCTCAGCTCATCGCCGTAATCCCCCAAAGCCCAAGGCTCAGATATTGCGCCAACAACTCAAAGGAGCTCGATCCGGAATCGCTCACCGTAAAGGTGTTCGACAACCTGGCCGGCAGATTAATGGGCCAGCGGCGCCACCTGCTTATACGATAGCGCCGCCCCGCCACTACAGCTCAAAAAAGAAATGAGGAATCAGCCTTGACGATCGCACTTATCGCCCACGACAGTAAAAAAGAGCTCATGGTTCAGTTTTGCATAGCCTATTGCGGCGTTCTGAGCCGACACCATATTGTGGCTACCGGCACCACCGGCAAGCTGGTAAGCGAGGCTACGGGGCTTGATATCATTAAATTCTTAAGCGGTTCGCAGGGTGGCGATCAGCAGATAGCCTCGCGCATCTCTTATAATGAAGTTGACCTGCTTTTGTTCTTCCGCGACCCCATAACCGCCAAATCGAGCGAGCCCAACGAGTATAACCTTTTGCGCCTCTGCGATGTTCATAATATTCCCGTCGCCACCAACATAGCTACGGCCGAGGCCCTTATCCACGCAATGGAGCGGGGGGATCTTGACTGGCGCGATATCGTAAAGCCCCAGCGCTGAAAAGCCCGCCTTTTGCGCAGGCGGGGGAGAGCTCCCCGTTTTTCCCGGCCGCCGGACCGGGGCGCGGGGCTTTTTGGCGCGGAGTAGTATTAGAGCGAATCCACAACGCTGAGAATGGAGAATTAGCTATCAATGGCGCTTAGATATAAATCGTTGCAGGGAACCAGAGATATTCTGCCGGGGCAAAGCGAAAAGTGGCGGTATGTGACCCGCGTGGCCCTCGAAACCGCCGCCGCCTGCGGCTTTGGGGAAATAAGGATACCCACTATCGAGCGTACCGAGCTCTTTAACCGCTCGGTGGGCGAGACCACAGACGTGGTTCAAAAAGAGATGTACTCCTTTGTAAAGGGGGACGAGCACATCTCGCTGCGCCCCGAGGGAACCGCCGGCACCGTTAGGGCCGTAATAGAAAACAACCTTCTCGAGGGGCCTCATCCCGTAAAGCTATGTTATATTCTCAGCTGCTTTCGCCACGACCGCCCTCAGGCCGGGCGCTACCGGGAGTTCCACCAGTTTGGAATCGAGTGCCTGGGCAGCGCTTCCCCTACCGCCGACGCCGAGGTTATCGGGGTAGCCTGGGGGCTTCTGAACAGGCTGGGCGTAAAAAATCTGTGCCTCGAGATAAATTCCATAGGCTGCCCCGACTGCCGTCCTTGCTACAACGAGGCTCTTAAGGCGTACTATGAGGGCCACCGGGAAAGGCTCTGCAAAACCTGCAATGAGCGGCTTGAAAAGAACCCGCTGCGCCTTCTCGACTGCAAGGAGGAGGCCTGCAGGGCCCTTGCCGAAACGGCCCCCCGCATCACCGAATACCTCTGTAATGACTGCGGCGAACATTTTAAAGGGCTTAAGACCCGCCTTAGCGCTATGGGGCTTGCCTTTAGCGTAAACCCGTTTATAGTCCGGGGGCTTGACTATTACACTAAAACTGTCTTTGAGTTTATCTCCGCCGATATCGGCGCTCAGGCCACGGTCTGCGGCGGAGGCCGCTACGACGGCCTTGTCGGGGAGCTTGGCGGCCCCTCTACGCCGGCTCTCGGCTTCGGTCTGGGGCTGGACCGGCTTATTCTTGTTATGGAGGCTATAGGCTGCCCTTTCCCCGAGTTGCCGTCCTGCGATCTTTACATCGGCTCTATGGGCGAGGAGGCGAATGTAAAAGCCCTTACCCTTGCTACAGGCCTTCGCCGGGAGGGCCTGTTCGTGCTCTGCGATACGGAAAGCCGCTCGGTCAAGGCTCAGATGCGCTACGCCGACAAGATGGGCGCGGCTTATTCCTGCATACTGGGCACGCAGGAGCTTTTCGACGGCAAAGCCCGGATAAAGCGGATGTCCGACGGCGGACAGACGGAGCTTAAGCTGGACTGTGAGGCTTTTCGCGCTTATCTATGCGGAGAAAAAGAGAATCCGGCGTGACCGGCGACAATACTGCCCTCAAAAGGAGCTGTTTATATGACTAACGATACCATGCAGGGACTTTCCCGCACCCATTACTGCACCGAGGTCTCGGCGTCCGACATCGGCAAGACGGTTACGGTGGCGGGATTTGTGCAAAAAAACCGCGATAAGGGCAGCCTTGTCTTTATTGATCTGCGCGACCGCACCGGAATTATCCAGCTTGTCTTCGACGATTCCTCACCCGGGGAGCTTCGCAAAAAGGGGGCGGGGGTTCGCGCCGAGTATGTCCTTATGGCAAAAGGCGCCGTCAGGGAGCGGGCTTCTAAAAACCCCGAGCTTGCCACCGGAGGGATAGAGATTCTGGTGGAGGATCTGCGGATACTTTCCCGCGCCGAAACCCCTCCCTTTGAAATTACCGACGAAACCGGCGTCCGGGAGGATCTGCGCCTTAAGCACCGTTATCTTGACCTTCGCCGCTCGGAGATGCAAAAAACTCTTATGCTCCGCCACAAAATTGTTAAGCAGACCCGCGACTTCTTTGACCGGGGCGGCTTTCTTGAGGTAGAAACCCCTATCCTTATAAAGTCCACCCCCGAGGGCGCCCGGGATTATCTTGTTCCGAGCAGGGTGCATCCCGGCAGCTTTTACGCGCTTCCCCAATCTCCCCAGCTTTTTAAGCAGCTTTTAATGCTCTCGGGCTACGACCGCTACATGCAGATAGCCAAATGCTTCCGGGATGAGGACCTGCGGGCCGACCGCCAGCCTGAGTTCACGCAGATTGACGTCGAGATGAGCTTTGTGAACGAGGAAGACGTTATGGCGGTAAACGAGGCCTTCGTCGCCGAGCTTTTCGATAAGGTGCTCGGCGTAAAGATACCCACCCCGCTCCCCCGCCTCTCGTACCAGGAGGCGATGACCCGCTACGGCTCCGATAAGCCGGACACCCGCTTCGACCTCTCTATCATAGACCTGACCGATACTCTGCGCGGCTTCGGCTTCGGGGTGTTTTCGTCGGCAATAGAGGGGGGGGGCAGCGTCCGGGCCATAAACGCCAAGGGCGCCGCGGAGATACTCTCCCGCAAGGAGATCGACAAGCTCACCGCCGTCGTTAAAACCTACCGGGCCGGCGGCCTCGCCTTCCTTCGCCTGACCGGCGAGAATGAAAGCTCCTCTTACGAGAAGTTTTTGACCGACGGTGAAAAGGCAGCCCTTCGCAAGGCCGTAAACGCGCAGGAGGGGGATGTCGTACTCATCGTGGCCGACGCTAAGGATTCAACTGTGCTCACAAGCCTCGGCGCGCTACGCCTTGAGCTCGCGGGCCGCCTCGGGCTTATTAAGCCCGGAACCTGGGATCTATTGTGGGTGGTCGATTTCCCACTCTTCGAGTACGACGAGGAGGAGGACTGCTACAGCGCAATGCACCATCCCTTTACCTCCCCAAAGCTCGAGGATGTCGATAAGCTCGAGAGCAACCCCGCCGCGTGCCGTGCGAGAGCCTACGATATAATACTCAACGGTGTGGAGCTTGGCGGCGGATCTATCAGGATAAACGACCCCGTTCTTCAGCAGCGCATGTTCGCCGCCCTAGGCCTGGACGAAGAGACTCAGAGGGAGCGCTTCGGATTCCTTCTCGAAGCCTTTAAGTACGGCGTTCCGCCCCATGGCGGCATAGCCTACGGCCTTGACCGGCTTGTTATGCTTATGGCGGGCAAGGCCTCCATTCGCGACGTGATCGCCTTCCCCAAGGTGCAAAACGCCAGCGACCTTATGGCCGGCTGCCCAGCCGCCGTCCCTGAAAAGTATCTGGACGAGCTGCGTATAGCCGTTAAGCCGGAGGCGTAATACTATTTGCACATTTATATCAGGCGCCGACCGTCGGTCGGCGCCTGATTTTTATTGCGTAGCAGTATTACTATATTATAAAAGCATTTTATTTGCGGAGTATTATAAATGCGCAATAGCATGAATGCGGAAATATTTTCAAATACTACTTGACGCCGGGTATTTTTGGTGATAATATAATGATATCAAATAGATATCATTATAACTCAAGGAGGAATAGTCAATGGGAACCACGGACAACACCGCCCAGGAAAAGCTTTTGAACGCCGCAAACGGAATATCCGCGCTTCTTCTCAACACGCTGCTTATGCTTTTTTCAATCGCTTTGATCGTCTGGGGCTTTTCGAAGGGGGACGACATAAGGCCCCCCCATGTAATACTTATTATCTTGGGCTTTTTGTATTCCTGCCTGATAGGCCCCGTTATCTGTTTCGGATTCAAGGTCATTAAGCCAGGCGAGGCTCTGGTGCTCACACTCTTTGGCAAATACATAGGCGCCCTTAAAACTCCGGGCTTTTACTACGTTCACCCCTTTTGCTCCGCCGTTAATCCCGCCGCGGACTCAAAGCCCACCACCGCCGAAACTCCCACGCCGCGCACCGCGCAGGCAAGCGGAAACCATACCTATGTGCAGGCCTTTTCAAAAAAGCTTTCACTTAAATCCATGACCCTTAATAATGACAGACAAAAAATCAACGATAAGCTCGGAAACCCCATCATCATAGGGATCGTGGTTGTGTGGCGGGTGGTGGATACCGCCAAGGCCGTTTTTAACGTAGACAACTACGTGGAGTATCTTTCCATTCAGTGCGACAGCGCTCTGCGCAACATAGTTCGCCAGTACCCCTACGACGCGACGGACGACGTGGGCGGAGAGTCGCTGCGCAATTCAAGCGCCGAAATAGCTGACAGGCTGCGGGGCGAAATTCAGGAAAACGTGGAAATCGCCGGGCTTGAGATTATGGAAGCACGAATCACACACCTTGCCTACGCTCCCGAAATCGCGGCCGCGATGCTCCAGCGCCAGCAGGCCTCCG
>JAITVF010000205.1 GCA_031285945.1 Oscillospiraceae bacterium | reverse complement strand
TCGTTAGCAAGATTCGCTACATTGACGTTGCCCTCTACGCTAACTTGATAGCGCTGCACAGCCTCACGGATTATTATTTGTGTACCACAATACTGGCAGAATCCGCTTTCCATCGAACTATCAACTTGCAATTCCGCCCCGCAATTCGGGCATTTTCCCGATACAAATGGCATATTATGGCCTCCAAATAACTATATTTCCTGTATTCTGTCGCAAGATTTACAGTTTTTACTTGACCAAACGACTATTATAAGAACCCGTATTCAAAAAAGCTTAAGACGCGTTGCGATATGAGAAATAATCATCATGTTTTCAGCAGACTTAGTTGTGATTTCATAATCTTTTGAAAGGCGGCGCGAATGAATCATCCACGCGAAAGTCCGCTCGACGCGCCAACGCTTGGGGAGAATCTGCAATCCGTCGGGCTTGATGTGTTCAGATATCTCAACAGTCCTGTCAAGTGCTGTTAGAGCAGCTTCAAAGATTTTACCATACCCCGCGCCTCCCCCCCTTTGATGCCAGGATACTTTTTAAGCGCCGTTTCAAAAACAGCGCCTCCTTCCACCGGATCATATATATTTGCGGCGTGAACGACAACGGCAAGCAAACGCCACATCATATCTGTCACAATATGATGCTTGCGCCCTTTTACTTTTTTCCCCGTCGATACCGCGGCGCTACTCTGATGCAGGCGTTGTTTTGACGCTATGCGAATCAATCAGGCTGGACGCTTACGGCGGGCCCCGGCGAACGTTTTTTGTCACCGTGCCGGGTAAGCGGCGTTAACCGTTACCCGCGCTCTCCGCCGACAGCCACGCGTTGATAAAGCCGTCCAGGTCTCCGTCCATCACCGCGCCTATGTTTCCCAATTCGTATCCGGTGCGGTGGTCCTTTACCAGGGTGTAGGGCATAAAGACGTAGGAGCGTATCTGGGAGCCCCAGCCGATCTCCTTTTGCTCGCCTTTTATATCCTCGATCTTTTCCAGATGCTCCCGCTGCTTTATTTCGGCGAGCTTTGAGCGGAGCATCTTCATTGCGACCTCCCGGTTCTGGTGCTGGCTCCGCTCGTTCTGGCAGGCTACGACTATACCTGTGGGCAGGTGGGTGAGCCGCACCGCCGACGAGGTCTTGTTCACGTGCTGCCCGCCCGCGCCCGAGGAGCGGAAAACGTCCATCTTAACATCGGCGGGGTCTATGTTTATTTCGTTGTCCTCATCGATTTCCGGCATTACCTCCAGAGAAGCGAAGGAGGTGTGCCGCCTGCCGGAGGAATCAAAGGGCGACACCCGCACCAGCCGGTGAACGCCGGCCTCCGACCTGAGGTAGCCGTATACGTTCGCCCCCGCGATCGAAATAGAAACGCTCTTTATCCCGGCCTCTTCGCCGTCCAGGTAATCGAGCACCTGGACCTTGTATCCGTGGCGCTCGGCCCAGTGGCAGTACATGCGGTAAAGCATCTGCACCCAGTCCTGCGCCTCGGTTCCGCCGGCGCCTGCGTGAAAGGAAAGTATCGCGTTTTTAGAGTCGTACTCGCCGGTGAGAAGGGTCGCGAGCTTTAAAGAAGCTAAGGTGGCTTCGGTTCTCGCAACCCCCTCGAGCACCTCTGTGAGAACAGATTCGTCCTCCATCTCCTCTGCGAGGGCTATAAGCTCCGCCGTATCGTCGCGCAGCTTTTTTAAATCCTCGTAAGAGGCGAGCTTATCCCTGAGCTGCTTTTGCTTTTGCAGAATCCCCTGGCCGGCCGAAGGATCATCCCAGAAGCCCTGAGCCATGGTTTTCTCTTCAATTTCCTTAAGCTGCGCCCTTATGGAGTCAAGCCCCAGCGCGGCGGCCAGCCCCTCTATCGAGGGCGCGCACTCGCGCAGCCTCATGCGGGCGTCGTCGTATATCAGCATGGTATCCTCTCCCCCAAAAAGCTTATGTGCCATTATATCCCATGAAAGGGCAATTGTAAAGAATCTGTATGCCGCGCCGCAAGCTGTACTGTATAGTGTGGAATAATTTGACAACAATATTCCAAAGGGATTTTCTGCCGAAAGGAAATGATTGTTGTGGAAAGGCGTATCACCGTACTTTTCAGCATTGTGGTGCTTTTATTCTCCCTGTGCGTCTTTAGAATATATTACGTTCAGGCCTCGGCCGGGCTTGCCACGGCGGCCACGGTTCAGGGGCGTTATTACCTGGAGATAGCGGCCGGCCGGGGGACTGTTTACGACCGTGATTTTTCCCCCCTTGTAAACGACCGCAACAGGTATGTGGCAGCGGTTCTGCCCACCCCCCAGGCGGCCTCTGAGCTGCTGCGGGTAATGCCGGAGGAGCGCCGCGCCTCAATTCTCGGGCAGCTTTCGGGCGGGCTTCCCTTTGTAACGGAGGTGCCCGAGAACAGCATATACGCAAGCGGGATAGATATCTTTGAGGTTCCGGTTCGCTATCCTGAGGAAAACCAGCTGGCGCCACATCTTATAGGATATCTTGGCGATGAGGGAAAAACCGGCGCGGCAGGGATAGAACGGGCCTTTGACGCGGAGCTTTCGGATGCGGGCCCCCGCCTTGAGGCCCGATATCAAACCGACGCGAGCGGCCGGACGATGCGGGGAGGGGGCGTTGAAATCCTCCGCGAAAACGAAACCGGCGCGGGCGGAGTGGTCCTTACCCTTAAACGGGAGATACAGGAGCTCGTTCAAGAAGCGCTTTTGGCCGGGTGCGAAAAAGGGGCCGCCGTCGTACTCGACGTTAAGAGCGGGGATATCCTCGCCATGGCGAGCATACCCGCCTTTGACCAGAACGATGTGGCCGCAAGCCTTGAGAGCGCCGATTCCCCCTTTATAAACCGGGCTACAAGCGGCTACAACATAGGCTCAGTATTTAAGCTGG
>JAITVF010000167.1 GCA_031285945.1 Oscillospiraceae bacterium | reverse complement strand
CAGGGCTTTTTAACCGCCGCTTTGCCGGGGAGTTTTTCAGGAATCTGGAAAAGTCCGGCAAGGATGGCTGGTGCGTGGGAATGATGGACATCGATGATTTTAAGCTGGTCAACGACCTTTACGGGCACAGCGCGGGCGACGCCGTTTTGATTCTTATCGCCGATACCATGCGCGAAACTCTGCGCAAAACCGACGTTCTGATCCGCTGGGGAGGTGAGGAGTTTCTGCTGCTTTTGGCCGACGTCCACCCCGAAACGGCCGTGACCATACTCGACAAGCTGCGGGAAACAATATCCTCTACCAAGATAATAGCGGACGGTAAGGCCATATCGGTTACCGTAACCATAGGGGTGGCGCGGCTTGCCTGCCGCGATATACACGCCAGCATCGGCATAAGCGACGAAATGCTCTACGAGGGAAAAAAACGCGGCAAGAATATGGTTTTTTCCATGTCCTGCGGCGCCCGCGCCGAGCAGGAGACAAACCCGTAAATATTGCCGCATACCCCCGGGCGCAGGCGGGATATACGCCCGGGGGTATTTTTTGCCAAAATTAAGAAATATTTATATTATATTAAGGCAAAAATAGGCGATTTCGGTGTATAATAAGCTATAATAATCAGCCGGCATAGAGACACAGGAGAAAGGCGTGAGAGTTTGAAGCGCGGGCTTTTTGCAAAGGGGAAGGAGCAAGAGCACCCTTTCGAGCGCCTTTGCCCCGACCCGGGGCGGGGCCTTATTCGCAGCCAGGTGGACGAGCGGATAGCGGCCGGCGCTTTTAACCGCCGGCCGGAGGGAATCACCCCTTCGGTGAGAAGGATCGTGCTAAAAAACTGCCTCACCCTTTTTAATCTTATAAATCTTTTTCTCGCCGCGCTCATACTCGCGGTGGGGGGCAACGTTTTCAACGTCCTCTTTATCGGGGTCGTTATCTGCAATACCGGGATGGGCATCTTCCAGGAGCTGCGGGCGAAAAAGACCCTTGACAGGCTCACCGTTCTCGCGCGCTCCGGGGCGGAGGTTGTGAGGGGGGGCGTTCTCGCCAATATTCCCCAGGAGAGCATAGTTCTGGACGATATAATGCATCTTTCGGCCGGGGATCAGATTCTTGCCGACGGCGTGGTGGTGAGCGAGAAGGGCCTTGAGACGGACGAATCGCTGCTGACCGGCGAATCGGACCGCATCCGCAAGGCGGAGGGCGCGAGTGTTCTTTCCGGCAGCTTTGTAACCGCCGGGCAGGCCAGGGTAAGGGTTACGGCGGTGGGCGAGGGCAGCTACGCGAACTCTATTACCGCCGACGCCAAAAAGCGCAGGAAAAACAGATCAAGGCTCCTTTGGATGCTCAACATGATTATCAGAATTCTGGCCGTTATAATAATTCCGTTAGGCGCCCTTCTTTTTTACTACGACTGGGTCGGGGGCAGGGGAATAGAGGATACCGTGACCGCCGTGCTCGGCACCTCCGCCGCCGTGGTGGGTATGATTCCCGGCGGGCTTATACTCTTAACCGGCGTAACCCTGACAGTGGGGGCGATGAACCTCGCGAGAAAAAAGGCGCTGGTGCAGTCGCTGCCCGCCATCGAGACCCTCGCCAGGGCGGACGTTCTCTGCCTGGACAAAACCGGCACCATAACCGACGGCTCGATGGCCCTTGAAAAAATAGAGCCGGCCGGGGATTTTACCGGGGAAAGGGTAGAAAAAGCTGTTTCGGAGCTTATGGGGGCCCTGCAGGATCAAAACGCTACCGCGAGGGTGCTGCGGCGCTCCCTGGGGGAATCGGCCGACTGGCGCCCCATAGCCGCCCTTCCCTTTAACTCTGACCGTAAATGGTCGGGCGCGACCTTTGAGGGGCGGGGAAGCTACCTGCTGGGCTCGCCCGCAATCGTGCTGGAGGGGACGGGCTCGCCGGCTTATATTCAGGCAAACCGGTACGCGGCGCAGGGCCTGCGGGTTTTATGCCTTGCCTTTACCGAGGCGCCGATAACGGGAACGGGCCTTCCGGAAGGGCTCGGGTGCGCCGCGCTTATCCTTATAGCCGACACTATAAGGGAGGACGCCGCCGAGACCTTTCGCTATTTTGCCGAGGAGGGGGTAGCCCTTAAGGTCATATCGGGCGACAATCCCCGCACGGCGGGGGCGGTGGCGGCAAGAGCGGGGCTTGAGGGCGCGGAGCGCTCGATAGACATGAGCACGGTCGGCGACGCCGACTTTGCCGCTATTGTGGAGGAATATACGGTTTTCGGCCATGTTACCCCGAGGCAAAAGCAGGAGCTTGTACGTGCGATGAGAAAAAACGGCCGCACCGTATGTATGACGGGCGACGGCGTAAACGATATTCTTGCTATGAGAGAGGCCGACTGCTCGGTGGCCATGGCGGGCGGCTCGCCGGCCGCCCGAAACGCGAGCGACTTTGTTTTGCTCTCGCAGAGCTTTTCGGCCATGACGGGCGTGCTGATGGAAGGGAGGCGGGTCGTCAACAATATAGAGCGGGTGGCCGCCCTTTATCTTGTCAACACCATATTTTCGGTCATACTTTCGCTTATATACGCGTTTTTGCCCTACCCCTACCCCTATATCACCAACCAGATGACTCCCGTCAACTTTTTGACGACTAACGTTCCCGCTTTTTTTCTCGCGCTCCAAACAAGCTATGGCCGCCCTCGGGGGAGATTCTTTTCCAATATATTTGAGCACGCTTTCCCGGCGGGGCTTACGGTTGTGTTCAACACCCTTTACCTTCAGCTTGCCGGCTACTGCTTCGGCCTGGGGGACGCCGAGGTTTCGACCATGGTGGTGCTTCTTTGCGGGGTGGTGGGGTTCTTCCTGCTGGTAAGGGTCGCGGGCCCCATGGACCGATTCATGCGGACTCTCACCGCGACTATGGCGGGCATATTCGTTGTACTTTTTGCCTTTGCCGGTACTCCGCTCGTACTGAGGCCCTTTGCCCTAGCGGATATCATGAACCGCAACGCCTTTTTTTATCTGCCGCTTTTCTATTTTAGCTACCATATCCACGGCTTCCTGGCCAGGGCGTGCCACCAGGCTATCGAAAGGCTCGACGCCTTTAATAATCGCTTATAGCTGCTGCGCATAATTTTGTTATTAATCTTATGCATATATTTCCTTAAAAAAATTCCCGATAATTTTTCAAAACTCTTTTTTGGGGCCGTTATATTTTCTTAACAATTATATTATAGAATAAGCTAGGACAAAAAAATAGCCGCAAAATTCCTTTAAGGGAGGATGTCAACATGTATGACGATAAAAACCGCGGGTATCCCTATGGCGGGGGCTACGGCGGGTCCTATAACCCCTACGGCGCCCCGGAAAGCGCGAGACCCGAAAATTCCTTAAGGGAGCCCCGTAAGGCCGGCTCGGAGGTTGGCCCCTACAGCGATTACCGGCACTCGGCCTATAATTCCGCCATGCAGAATCAGCCGTTTATACAGCCGGAGGCCAGCGGCGTTGCGGAGCCCTTGTACGGCGTAAGCTCCGAGCCCGAAAAAAAGGCGAAGAAAAAAGGGGCGGCCCGCGCGGGGCTTACGGCGGCGATACTGGCCCTTGCGCTGATTGGCGGCGCGCTGGGCGGCGGAGTGACCGCCTGGTATCTGGGCGAAATTAATGAGCCGGTTGCGGCGGTTTCGCATAACGAAATCCCCGCGCAGGCGCAGGAGACTCAGAGCGCCGCGCCGGTCGCGCCTGTTGTGGTGGCCGAGGGGGATGTTACCGGCGTGGTTGAAAAAGCGGCGCCCAGCGTTGTGGAAATAACCCTTAAGGGCTACGCGCAGACCTTCTTTGGCGTACAGGAATCGGAGGGCGCGGGCTCTGGCGTGATACTTACCGAGGACGGCTACGTTGTGACCAACAACCATGTGGTTGAGGGCGGCGAGGAGTTTACCGTGCGCGACCACGAGGGAAACGAATACACGGCCGAGCT
>JAITVF010000162.1 GCA_031285945.1 Oscillospiraceae bacterium | reverse complement strand
AATGCGCCAAAATAACCGGAAATTCGATGCCGTATGGCGCGCATTGCTCTATCGGCCATATCCGGCGGTTGCCACCCGCAGGTGGCGAGCCGGATGGCCATGCCCGCTATAGCAATTGTTGATAAGACTTTTTCCGCTCATTTCTTACAATTGCTATAGCTTAATACTTGGGAGGATGTGCCGCCTTGGATAATCTGACCGACCTTGCCTACGGCCGGATGGTGAAGAGCGCTTCGCCGCCCAGCCGCGGCGTTAAAAACTTTTTAGTCTCATTTTTAGTCGGGGGCTCGATATGCGCGCTGGGCCAGGGGCTTATAAGGCTGTATCTCAGGCTGGGGCTTGCCGAGGAGGCGGCCTTTCCCGCCGCCTCTATCACGCTTGTCTTTCTCGCGGCCCTAGCTACCGGGCTTAATATCTTCGACCGCCTCGCAAAGCACGCGGGCGGGGGGACTCTGGTTCCCATCACCGGCTTTTCCAACGCAATGACCGCGGCGGCCCTTGAGTTTAAAAGCGAGGGCTATGTTCTGGGCCTTGGCGCAAAGCTTTTTACCATAGCGGGGCCGGTGATCGTATACGGGGTAGCGGCGGGGGTAATATACGGCCTGATTCTCTATCTCTTTAAACTCTATTAAGAATTAAGGGAGGAAACGCCCCCCATGCCCACCAGAATAGGAAGCTATACGACCATTATGGATAAAAGCCCAAGCCTTGTTTCCTACGCTACGGCCGTCTCAAAAAAAGAGGCGGAGGGGCCGCTGGGCAAATACTTTGATATTATCAACAACGACGCCCTTTTTGGCCAGAAAAGCTGGGAGCTGGGCGAGGCGGAGATGCAGCGCCTCGCCGTTCAAAAGGCGCTGGATAAGGGCGGCTTTACCCCCGCCGACCTCCAGTATGTTTTTGCGGGAGACCTTCTCAATCAGATCATAGCCAGCCACTATGGCCTGCGGGAGCTTGGCGTTCCCTTTATAGGCCTTTACGGCGCCTGCTCGACTATGAGCGAAAGCCTTATTCTTGCCGCTATGATGGTGGAGGGGGATTTTGCGGGGAACACACTCGCGGTAACCTCATCACACTTTTGCTCGGCCGAGCGCCAGTTCCGCTTCCCCCTGGAATACGGCGGGCAGCGCCCCCCCACCGCGCAGTGGACAGCTACCGCGGCGGGAGCGGTGGTGGTGGGCAAGGCCTCGGCGCCGCCCTATGTGCGGGCGGTGAGCGTAGGCTCGATAGACCAGAAGGACGTAAGGGACGTAAACAACATGGGCGCGGCTATGGCCCCCGCCGCCGCCACAACCCTGCGGCGCTATTTTGAGGATACCCTTACCGGCCCCGGAGACTACGATCTTATACTGACCGGGGACCTTGGCCACGTAGGCGCCGAGCTATTTCGCGAGCTTATGAAGCGGGACGGCTACGAGCTTACAAAGGCCCACGGCGACTGCGGGCTGTTGCTCTACGACCGCGAAACCCAGGACGTGGACGCCGGTGGCTCGGGCTGCGGCTGCTCAGCCGCCGTTCTGTGCGGCTTTGTTCTGCCCGCCATGCGCAAGGGGAAGCTAAACGACGTGCTCTTTATGGCGACCGGCGCGCTTATGTCCACCGTAAGCGTACAGCAGGGGCAAAACATTCCGGGCGTCGCCCATCTGCTGCATCTTTCCCACAGGCCCGCCTGACAGACGCGACTATATCAGGATAACAGGAGGATTTATATTATGGAAGCCTTTATGGAATATCTGCGCGCTTTTTTTGTGGGCGGCCTCATCTGCGCGGCGGGGCAGCTCCTGATTGATTATACAAAATTTACCGCCGCCCGCATTCTTGTGGGGTTTGTGGTTATGGGCGTGATTCTAGGCGCGCTGGGGGTTTACGAGCCGCTGGTCAGCTACGCGGGGGGCGGCGCAAGCATCCCCCTTTTGGGCTTTGGCAACACTATAGCCAGGGGCACCCTCGACGCCGTACGGGAAAAAGGGCTGATGGGGGTTCTTTCCGGCGGCCTTTCCGCCACCTCGGCCGGGGTAGCCGCCGCCCTGTTCTTTTCACTTTCAATAGCGCTGATATTTAAGCCTAAGGAAAAGAAGTAAAGCCGCCACCCTCCCCCCCGGCCGGGCGTAAGATCGCGCTTCTTTTTATATCTAACGGCTAAAATCTACGCGATATAAAACTATGGGCTTGCATCCCGCCGCCCTTCCAGGCTAAAATAAGTAAAACGGCCCTTCGGCTCGCCGCTTCGGCGGCAACCGCCGAAGATGGCCAATTATATCATGTAAACATGATATAATAGCCGCAAAGGCTGCGGCTATTATAATTTATGGCCCGCCTTACGGCGATGGCCCATTCTATCATGTAAACATGATAGAATGGCCGCAAAGGCCGCGGCTATTATAGTTTATGGCCCGCCTTACGGCGATGGCCAATTCTATCATGTTTACATGATATAATAGCCGCATTGGAAATCAAGGGAGGGCCTCTTTGATGAACCGCGACGATCTTATCCGCTTTTACGAAGCCGACAGCCCCGAGGAGCTAAGGCTGCGGGAGGACAGTATACAGCGCATAGAGTTTTTAACCGCGACCCGCCTTTTTGACCGCCACCTGCCCCCCGGTACAAAGCTGCTCGACAGCTGCGCGGGAACGGGAGCCTACGCCTTTTACCTGGCCCAAAAGGGCCACCGGGTAACCGCTGGCGACCTTGTGGGGCGCAACGTTGAAATTTTGCGCGAGGAGGAAAAAAAAGGCCCCGCCTTAGACGGAATCTTTTGCGGGGACGCGTCGAGCCTGCCGCAGTTTGCCGACGGCGCCTTTGGGGCGGTGCTGCTTATGGGGGCGCTGTATCACCTGCAAACGGGCGAGGGGCGGGCGGCGGCGGTAGGCGAGAGCCTGCGGCTTATTAAGCCCGGGGGAATCTTAGCCTGCACCTACATGAACCGCCACGCCGTAATTCTGGGGGACGTTTCGGGCGACCTTGACAATATAGAGGAGGTTCTCGCCTTTGCGAAGAACGGCAAGGAGGGGGTCTTTTACGCCTCTACCCCCGAGGAAACGGCCGAGCTCTTAAAAAGCTTTGGCCTTGAAATTATCTGTCACGCCGCCCTCGACGGGCTTGCGACCTTTCTGCGCCACACCGCCAATATACTTACCGACAAGGGCCTTGAGCGTTGGCGGGAGTATCACTTCGCCACCTGCGAAGTCCCCGGTCTTTTGGGCTACAGCTACCATAATATTATACTGGCAAGGAAGATTTAGGGCCGTGTGATATACGCGGCAGCTTTTTAACATACAAAATTTACCTTAATAAATATCAAAAATTGACATTTTGCGCCGACTGCATTATAATATGGGAGAACAGGTGGGTATACTATGAGAATAAACAAAAGTGAGGTGGCGCCGTTGATTTAGTAGTTGCCCCGGAAAACGAAAACTCAGGAACCCCCAAAAAAATTTGCATCAGGGGGACAACACAAGGACAAACCTGTTATTGGCCGTTGGGATGAGATTAACCTTGGTAGAATGGATCATTCCGTTACTATTGTCGGCTACTATACCGACAGCTCTGCCATCGTCACAGCTGAATCGCTCGGCGGCTTTAGCGGGTACAAAAAAATTAACCTGTATAACGGGAGATATGAGTATAACGCTACGTCCGGCCGGTGTTATCGTTACATAGAATCCATTGTTCTTGAGTGGTGAGGATTTCTGTCAGCAGCTTATAAATAGATACATGCCGCCCCCCGGCAATCGCGCCGGGGGGGGCGGTGAGATTACTTCAAGACAGGAGGTAATTTATGAAAACCATAAGCATATATGCGTTAATTATATGCGCGGCAACTCTGCTGTGCGCCTCATGTTCCGCGCAACCGGCACCTCTTTCTTCGCACGCCACAGTATCTAGTGAAGATTCCGCAATAGAAACGGGCGCAGAATCCACTCCGGCCGACAGCGCCGCAGATCCTGAACCGATTGAAGAACCGGTTGACAATAGCGCGGACGAGGGATCGGCCGACAGCGCCGCAGACCCTGAACCGGTTGAAGAGCCGGTTGACGATAGCGCGGACGAGGGATCGGCCGACATGCCCGGAGGCGAAGCGGGCCAGGATTTAGACTCAGCCGAATCTTTGCCTCCCCCGGCGCCGTTTGAAATACAAGAAATGCGCCTGGAGCACATAGGCTCGGTTTCGACGCTATGGGAGAACACTGTGACGGATAAAGCCGATATAGAATCGATAATCGGCTATTTGGAAGGAATGGAAGTAGCGAATCTTTACGATCAGCCCCTAGGCGGGACATGGGTCGAAATAAGCTATACCGACAGCGCGGGCGCTGAAATAACAAACGTCATTACCCTGCTGGACTGGGCGGGAGAAGGATATGTGTTGGCCTTCAACCGCGATATTTTTGAGGATCCGGCCAATACGCCGGAAGAGTTTAAACATCTTTTGCCTATTAATAAGTGGTTTAAAATAGACAGCGGCATATGGGAGCTAATCGCTAAATGCAGCGGAGGCAATATGGAATATGCCGATGGCGACATTATCCTTAATAAAGAAAAAATAGACTTTGCGGAGCCACGTTCCTACCCATAAAACAACAGGCGCGGCCCCCCGGCCGCGCCTGTTGTTTTATGCCAATGCCTAACGGTCGCGCGCTACAAGCTACTTTACAATCTCGCCGAAAACCTCGCCGGCTATCGCGCAGGCGTTGGCCTCGTCGGTGTCGATATGCATGGCGGTTGAGTAGCTTGGGGAAACGCGGACTACAACGTCGCCGAGTATGGCGTCGCGCCCGTTTGGCGTTTTTACTTTTACGCCTACGGTTTCCTTATCCTTAACCCCAAGCCTCTCGGCATCCTCCGGGGTTGTGTGTATGTGGCGCTTGGCGGCGATAAGGCCCTGCTTAAGCTCCACGCGGCCGGCGGGGCCCACAAGAGCGCAGCCGCAGGAGCCCTCAAGAACGCCTGATTCCCGGATGGGGGCCTCGTTGGCGCCGATTGAACGAGCGTCGGTCAGCGAAATTTCCACCTGAGTTTCCGCCCGGAGGGGCCCGAGGACCGAAACCCCGGTAAAGGAGCGCTTTGGCCCCACGACCTCGACCCTTTCCTCGCTGGCGTACTGGCCGGGCTGGCTTAGCATCTTTTTAGGGTGCAGCTCGGCGCCCGGGCCGAACAGTGTCTCGAGATCCTGGCGCGAGAGGTGAACATGGCGAGCCGATACCTCGATCATTACTTGATTCATAACAAAATTCCCCCGCTTTTCTTTAACTATGGCATTTGTTTGCTACCCGCTTATTCTAACCCAAAGCTTTAATAAATGCAAATGTTTCGGGAGCCTTTTAAACGCGGCGTTTTTATGCTATAATAGGCAGGATGCAACCCTTTTCGACAAAAAGGGGGAAAACCCTTATGGACGCAGCCGACCTGGCTTCGCTGCAAAAAAAAGCTCAGGACTGCCACGCCTGCGCTCTTTCAAAAACCCGTACAAGCGTGGTATTTGGCACAGGGAGCCCCGCGGCCCGGGTTATGCTGGTGGGAGAAGGCCCGGGCGAGCACGAGGACCTGCGCGGCGAGCCCTTTGTAGGGCGGGCGGGAATTCTTTTGGACAAAATGCTGCGGGCTACCGGGTTTTCCCGGGAAAAGAACGTTTATATCGCGAACATGGTCAAGTGCCGCCCTCCGGGCAACCGGGACCCCGCCCCCGAGGAGGTGGAGACCTGCCTTTTCTTTCTGCGTGAGCAGTTAAGGCTTATTGCCCCGGAATATATCGTCTGCCTGGGCAGAATAGCCGCCCAAGCCCTTATCGACCCTAGCTTCAGGGTTACTGCGCAGCACGGCCAGTTTATAAAAAAGTCGGGTGTTATGATGATGGGAACCTTTCACCCCGCGGCCCTTCTGCGAGACGATAACCGCAAGCCGGAAGCCTTCGACGACTTTTGCAAGCTCCGAGACAGGGTCTTAGCGGGATAGCCGCACCGGCGCGGATGACCGGGGGCGGCTGTCCCCCGGTAGACTGGTAGGGCTTTAGGTTGCATAATTTTGGTTTTAATTTTCGGCAAATACAAGGAGGATACTGCGGCATGAAGAATCTCTTGATCGGACAGTCCGGCGGCCCCACGGCGGCTATCAACGCTACTCTGGCGGGAGTGGTGGAGCAGGCCTTTATCAGCGGAGAGGTGGATAAGATCTACGGCGCGCGCTACGGCATCAAGGGCGTGATAAACGATAACCTGACCGAAATCGGCGCCGCGCTTAAGGACCCCCAGGCTTTGATAAACCTTTCGAAAACGCCCTCGTCAGCCCTGGGCTCCTGCCGCTTTAAGCTGCCCCACCACGAGAAGGACCCCGAAATCTACAAAACCATATTCGCTACCTTTGCCCGCTATAACATAGGCTATTTTATCTATATCGGCGGCAACGACTCAATGGATACCGTAAACAAGCTCTCTTGCTACGCAACCGAGCAGAATCTGGATATACGGATCATGGGCGCGCCCAAAACGGTGGACAACTACATCTACGGTATGGATCACTCCCCCGGCTTTGGCTCGGCGGCCCGGTATATAGCAACGACCTTTTCGGAGCTGTGGCTCGACGCCTCTGTTTACGACGTGCCCACAATCACAATTGTCGAGACTATGGGCCGCCATGTGGGCTGGCTTTGCGCCTCCGCCGCCCTTGCCCGCAAAAACGGCGACGCGCCCCACCTGATCTACATGCCCGAGATCCCCTTTGAATACGAAAAGTTCCTGGAGGACGTAAAGGAGCAGCTGGCTCTTCACCCCGCCGTGGTCATAGCCATAAGCGAGGGGATAAGAAAGGCGGACGGCAGCTTTGTAAGCGAGGACGGCCGCAACGCCCGAGTCGACTCGTTCGGCCACAAAAGCATGGGCGGGGCCTGCCACGTGCTGGACGACTTCCTAAGCGAGCGTATCGAGGGAGCCAAGATACGCTGTATCGACCTTTCG
>JAITVF010000077.1 GCA_031285945.1 Oscillospiraceae bacterium | reverse complement strand
ACCCTACAGGAGGCCGAGCTCGTAAAGCACCACCAGTTTGAAATGCTCGAAAAAATCTCAGGCTTTTCGACCGAACAGGCTAAGGAGTACCTCCTCTCCAATCTGGACGACGAGCTGCTGCACGAAAAGGCCCTGCGCGTTTCGGCGCTTGAATCCCGCATCCGGGAGGAATCCGACGACAAGGCCCGCAATATCATATCCCAGGCCATACAGCGTGTAGCGTCCGACCATGTGGCCGAGGTAACTGTTTCGGTGGTTCCGCTGCCCAACGATGAAATGAAGGGCCGCATTATCGGCCGAGAGGGCAGAAACATCCGCACTCTTGAAACCTTAACCGGGGTAGATCTTATTATAGACGACACTCCCGAGGCGATTACCCTTTCGAGCCACGATCCCGTTAAAAGGGAGGTTGCCCGCATCGCCCTCGAAAAGCTTATTCAGGACGGCCGCATTCACCCCTCCCGCATTGAGGAGACGGTGGAGAAGGCAAAGAAAGAAGTCGAGAACAAGATCCGCCAGGACGGCGAGCGCGCCGTTATGGAAACCGGAGTTCACGGGCTTCACGGCGAGATGGTACGGCTTCTCGGGCGAATGCGTTATCGTACAAGCTATGGCCAGAACGTTCTGGATCACTCTATTGAGGTGGCCAATCTCGCCGGGGTGATGGCCGCCGAAATCGGCGCCAACGTGGTTTTGGCTAAGCGGGCGGGGCTTTTACACGATATAGGCAAGGCTCTTACCCACAAGATAGAGGGCTCCCACGTTCAGATCGGGGTGGACGTCGCCAAAAAGTATAAGGAAAACCCCGAGATAGTTCACGCGATTGAGGCGCACCACAACGACGTGGAGCCTAAGACCACCATCGCCTGCCTTGTTCAGGCGGCCGACGCCATTTCGGCCGCAAGGCCCGGAGCCAGACGCGAGAATATCGAAAACTATATCAAACGCCTCGAAAAGCTCGAGGAGATCACGAACTCCTTCAACGGAGTCGAAAAATCCTTCGCCATACAGGCGGGCCGCGAGATTCGCGTTCTTATACGCCCCGATATCATCAGCGACGATCAGCTTGTTATCACCGCCCGTGATATCTGCAAAAAGATCGAGGATGAGCTTGATTACCCAGGGCAGATCAAGGTTCACTGTATACGCGAAAACCGTGCGATCGAGTACGCAAAGTAAAACAATATAAGCGGACGCAGGCTCTTTTGGGAGCTTTCGCCCGCTTTATTTTTTACCTGACGGCTTATAACTAATCCGCAAATAAAATGCTTTTATAATATTACTCTATTGTTTTCCCCCGCCAAAGGCGGGGGAAACAATAGAAAGAAGTATTTTAAATGCAGAATAGTATTAAGTATCCGGATTAATATTATAATTAATCTGCTATAGCAGCCGTATCGTAGAGCTTTATTCTAAAGCATGTCCCCTTGCCCGCGCCCGAAACCGCCTCTATTACACCGCCGTGGCGCAAAAGAATTCCCCTGCTAAGGGCAAGGCCTATTCCGGCGCTGTCAGTCGAGGCGTTTTTGCCCCGGTAAAACCGCTCGAAAATATGAGGCAGATCCTCGCAGGATATGCCGGGGCCGTCGTCGGAAATTTCGACCAGGCGGTAAAGGGGGTTCACGCCTGCCCTGACCGTTACTGTTCCGCCCTCTTTCGCGTGCTCCACGCAATTTTTAAGGATATTGCCTACAGCCTCGGTAAGCCATTCCGGGTCGCCGGTAACGGTAAAATCCTCAACCTCCCGCACAAAGGCTATCCCCTTGATCTCCATCAGTATCTGCAAGGGCGCGGCCGCCCGTTCTATGAGCTCCCCCGCCGGAACAGGCAGTCTTGAAAATACTACCGCGTCGGCGTCGAGCCGCGAAAGCTTGAGCATCGAGGTCACCAGCCAGCGTATCCGCTCGGTGCCCGCTCTGGCTGCCTCGAGAAAATCTCTACGCTTTTGCGGCGAGATATCGGGGCTGGCCGCAAGCTCGGTCATCATGGCAACCGAGGTCAGCGGGGTTTTAAGCTGGTGGGAGATATCGGCCATGGTATCGGCAAGCCATACCCTGTCCCGCTCAAGCCTGCGGGCCTCGCGCTCAAGGGAACGGGTGACCTTGTAGATTTCATCCTTTAAGATGCTAATCTCGCCTTCCTCGCAGGCGCGAAGATCTACGTTGTAATCGCCGTCCGCGATTCTCTCAAGGCTTTTGCAAAGGGCGGCCAGCTCCTTCTGCCTTTCGCGGGTAAAGCGCAGGTAAACCACGACTGAGCCCGCCATAGCCGCAATAATAGCCACGCCGTAAAGCCCGGGAAATAACCCGCAGAGCAGCAGCGCGCCGAGACAGAGCCCCGCCATATAAAGGGCCCCCTTTCGGATAACCCGGTTGCGCAACAGGTCAATCAAGCCTATACCCCATTCCACGCACAGTTTTTATAATTGTGGGATTCTGGCTGTCGTCGCCCAGCTTTTCGCGCAGGCGGCGAACGTAAACGGTAAGGGTATTGTCCTCCACAAAGCCGCCGCCGACGTCCCATATCCCCTCAAGAAGCTGAGTGCGTGAAAGAACCTGCCCGCGGTGGCTTATAAAGGTGAGAAGAAGTCGGTACTCGAGCGCGGTAAGAATAAGCTCGGCGCCCAGGCGGTAAACCTTGCCCCTAAGGGGGTCTACCATGATCTCGCTATTCAGGGCAATCTCGGATGGCGCTTCCCCGCCCGCGCGGCGCAAAACCGCCCCCACCCGCGCTATAAGCTCTCTTAGCCTGAAGGGCTTTGTGATATAGTCGTCCGCGCCCATCTCAAGGCCCCTGACGGTGTTGGCCTCATCGTCCACCGCGGTCAGAAAAACCACCGGGGTGCCCTTTGCCCTCAGCGCCCGACAAACGTCGAACCCCGTTCCGTCGGGGAGCCCCAGGTCGATAATGCCGAGTGAGAAGCTTTCCTTCTCGACAGCCTCCAGAGCCGCCCTCACTCCCGTACGGCACACGACCGCGTAGCCCTCCTGCCCAAGGGCGTACTCAAGCCCCGAAGCTATCATGTCGTCGTCCTCCACCAGCAGAATTGTCGCCAAAGCCGCAGCCCCCCCGTATTGCTGTTATATATTCGAATCGAAAATCAAGATGTCCTGGCGAGCTGTGATCGCAAGCTGCGAATGTCAGAACAGCGTCGTCTGGCTCGATTCAGGCAATCCCTCGAGTGCTCCCGCCTCCCGCAGAGCGTCGACAACGGCGCGGGATACCCCGGCCCGGGAGGAAAGCTCATCGCAGGAGATAAACGCCCCCGCCTTGGCCGCCTGCTCAAGCATCCGGGCCGCCGTCTCCCCCAATCCCCGCAGACAGCCGAAGGGAAGGCGTATCTTCCCCTCCTCTGGCCGATAGCTCAGCGCCTGCGATTTAAAGAGATCTACAGCCAAAAAGCTTATCCCCCTCGCAAGCATCTCGAGAGTAAGATGCAGCGATTCTAGCTGGCCGTTTTCCTTGGCGGTTCTCTCCATCCCCTTTTGCTGCAGCCCCTCCATCTTTTCTTTAACCGCGCTTATTCCCCCCGTCGCGGCGGCCGCGTCGAAATCCTCGCCGCGAACGGTCAGAACCGCGCAGTAAAAAGCCAAGGGGTGGTAAACCTTGAACCAGGCCATCCTTATCGCCGCTATAACATAGGCTGCGGCATGGGCCTTGGGGAACATGTATTTTATCTTCATGCAGCTGGCAACGTACCAGTCTGGAACTCCGCAGTCCTTCATGGCCGATATATGCTCGCTCGTAAGCTGCTTTGCGGCCTTGCCCTTCCTCACTATCTCCATGATTTTAAAGGCCATGCCGGGCTCCAGGCCCTTTTGCAGCAGATAGGTCATAATGGAGTCGCGGGTGCCTATTACCTCAGATACGGTGCAGGTGCCCTCCCGAATTAGATCCTGGGCGTTGCCCAGCCACACGTCGGTCCCGTGGGAGAGCCCCGAGATCTGTAACAGGTCGGAAAAGGTTTTAGGCCGGGCTTCCTCGAGCATCTGGCGGACAAAGCCGGTACCCATCTCGGGGATTGCCAGAGTTCCCGTATTGCAGCCGATATCCTCGGGAGCTACGCCCAGCGCCACGGTGGAGGTAAATAGCGATATGACCCTCTCGTCGCTCATTGGCACCTCGGGGATTGAAATCCCCGTAAGCTCCTCCAGCCGCCTATAAAGCGTAGGAACATCGTGACCCAGTATGTCAAGCTTTAAAATCGTGTCGTGCAGGGAGTGAAAGTCGAAATGGGTTGTCACAATATCTGAGCCGGCGTCGTCGGCCGGGCGCTGAACGGGGGTAAAATCGTAAACGTCGTAGCCTCCCGGAACCACGACCATTCCGCCGGGGTGCTGGCCCGTCGTTCTTTTAACGCCGGTACAGCCCTTTATAAGGCGGTTTTCCTCCGCCCGGTGTACTACCCTTCCCCTGTCCTCAAGATACTTTTTAACAAAGCCATAGGCGGTCTTTTCGGCGACTGTAGAGATCGTTCCCGCCTTGAAGACGTGCCCCTCGCCAAAAAGCTCCTCGGTGTATTTATGTGCGGTTGCCTGATACTCCCCCGAAAAGTTGAGGTCTATATCGGGGGCCTTGTCGCCGTCGAAGCCCAAAAAAGTCTCGAAGGGTATGTTGTGGCCGTCCCTGTTCATGGGGGCGCCGCAATCGGGGCAATTCTTAGCGGGCAGGTCGAAGCCCGAGCCCTCCGAGCCGTCCGTTATGAACTCGGAACGCCTGCACGAAGGGCAGGCGTAGTGGGGCGGCAGGGGATTAACCTCGGAAATCCCCGCAAGGGTGGCCACCAGGGATGAGCCAACCGATCCGCGTGAGCCCACGAGATAGCCGTCGCGCTCCGATCTCGCCACCAGCTTCTGCGCTATTATGTACAAAACCGCAAAGCCGTGCTTGATTATTGAATCGAGCTCCCGCTCCATCCGGGCCCTGACCGTATCGGGCAGGGGGTCGCCGTAAAGAAAGGCCGCCCTCTCACGGGTCATCCGCTCAAGGT
Organism: Oscillospiraceae bacterium; assembly: GCA_031285945.1. Lineage (GTDB taxonomy): Bacteria > Bacillota > Clostridia > Oscillospirales > Ruminococcaceae > WRAV01. Next base: position 9,255 of record JAITVF010000077.1, on the reverse strand, counting down.
CCTCCTCCGCCCCTTCTATCGAGGGTGTGTAGGTTCCCTCGGGGATAGGCCGCAGATGCTCTGTCATATAGGCTATTTTGCGGGTGTTTTCGATCACGACCTCGCAGGCTTTCTTTTCGCCCAAATACTCAAACTCCGAAAGCATCTCTTCAGTTGTGCGAAAATACAGCGGCGGCTGGAGCCCCGCGTCCCCAAACTTCATGCCGCTCATAAGAATCTCGCGGAATATGGAATCCTCCGGCTCCAGGAAGTGAACGTCTCCGGTAGCGACAACGGGCTTATTGAGCCGCTCGCCCAGGCGCACTACGGTGCGGTTATATTCCCTTAGGTCATCCTCGGTCAGGCTTTTATTCTTGCGGAGCATAAAGGCGTTGTTGGCTATGGGCTGAATCTCAAGAAAGTCGTAAAAAGACGCGATCCCGCAGAGCTCGCTCCAGCTCTTGCCCTCGGCTATGGCGGTAAAGAGCTCCCCCGCCTCGCAGGCGCTCCCCGCCAAAAGCCCCTCGCGGTTATCCTCTAAAAGGCTTTTGGGGATCCGCGGGTGCCGGTGATAGTGCTCGAGATGGGAAAGAGATACAAGCTTATAAAGATTCTTAAGCCCGGTCTGATTTTTCACGAGCAGAATCAGGTGAAATGACGGCAGCCCCTTAGGGTTTTCACCCGCGCATACGGCGTTTATATTCCCGGTGGCCGTTATCCCTTTATCGTCCTTCATTATCTTAAGCAGCCTCAGGAATATCTCGGCGGTAACCACGGCGTCGTCCTTGGCGCGGTGGTGGTTAAAGCCCCCCAGACCGAAATGCTCGGCCACAGAATCGAGGGAATATCGCTTGAGCCCCTTAACCATGGCTCTGGAAAGCGAGACGGTATCTATAGAGGTAAAGCTCTCCTTCCGTTTAAGCCTCCTCAGGGCCTCGCGCAAAAAGCCCATGTCGAAGTCGGCGTTGTGGGCGACAAGAGCGGCAGAGGCGTCACCTATAAAGGCCAGAAAGCTGCCGAAGGCGGTTTTTTCATCGGGCGCGCCTTCCAGCATGTCCTCGCTTATTCCGGTTATCTTTGTGATCTCAACCGGAAGAGATCTCCCCGGGTCGACGAAGGTAGAAAATGTTTCGGTCACCTTGCCGCCGACAATCCTTGCCGCGCCTATTTCTATTACCCTGTCCCCCGCCGGCGAGAGGCCGGTGGTCTCGAAGTCAAATACTATAAACGTCCCGTCGAAGGGGATATCCGCTTTCCCCTTAAGAACGGAAGCCGGCTCGTTAACGAGATAGCCCTCTACACCGTATAGAACTTTAAACTCGGGGTTTTCCTTCCTGATCCGCTCACAGGCGTTCATGGCGTCGGGAAAGGCCTGCGCCACGCCGTGGTCGGTTATCGCCACCGCCGGATGCCCGAAGGCGTGGGCCCGCTCTATCAGCTTATCGGCGGTGCAGGTAGCGTCCATTGCCGACATAGAGGTGTGCATGTGGAGCTCGACCCTTTTGACCGGCGCGCAATCCTCCCTGGAAACCGTTTCCACGCAGGCAATATCAAACGCCCTTATGGATACCTCCCGGTCGTATTTGTCGAAGGCGGCCTCCCCCCGCACTATAATGGCGTCGCCCTCTTTAAGGCCCTCCGCCGGGTCGGGCTTGTCCTTTGAGATGTCGCTGAATACTTTTATAGTATTGGATCCGGTGCGGTCGGTGATATCTATGGAATAGATCGCCTTGCTGCCATCCTTGCTCTCTCTGCGGTTCAGGCTGAAGATTACCCCCCAAACGACCACCTCGCCCGATTCTGGCGTAATCTCGGAAAGATTTATGGGCCGGGATTTTATGCTTTTGCCCTTTATGGCCACGACGGAATCCCCCTTAAAGGGAAGACCCCCGGCGTCAAATCCGAGTTTTGCCCGCTTCACTGGCGCTTTGGCTGAGTCGGCGCAGGTCTTGGAGCTTACGGCTTCGCGGGCGGCGGCCTCGGCCTGCTCCTTAGCCCTTTGCAGGGCCAGGGAGCGCGAAGCGTCCAGAGCAGCAGCCGCCCCCTCCGCGTCCAGCAGCCTTACTGTAAGAGGGGTTGAGAATTCCTCGATAAGAATCCGCTCCATCATGGCGGGGCAGTCGATCCCGGTCAGAAAGTCGGCCCCGCCCGCGGCCAGGGTCACCGTCAGAGCGCCGCCGGCGATAGCGGCGCAGGCCCCGTCAAAGAAACCGTTCGCGGGCTTTCCCCGCTCCTTGAGGGCGTCTACAAGCTCAGTAAGCATCCCGGCCGTAAAAACGGGCGTGGAATATCCCGGCTCGATTGTGCAGCGCTTAAGCCCCATGGCCCTTGCAAGCTCGGCCCCCGCCCCGCGCAGCAGCTCTCTGGGGAGAAGAGCTTCCAGCGCGAGTCGCAGGCGCATCTCCCCCGTTTGCTTATAAAGCTTTACGTCCAGCACCTGGCCGTCGGGCAGGCCGACCGACTCGGGGCTTATATATTCCCCAAACAGCTGCGAAAAGGTTGGCATTCGTTTTTACTCTCCTGTGAGATTTATCGCGCTAAAAATCCTCTCCTGGCAGTCAACGCACTCATCGGGACTTAAATAGCAGATATATTCCGCGTTATTCGCGTATATTGCAAGCGCAGATTCCCTGACTATAATATCGGCTCCCGATATCTGATCATACGCAAGTTTAAAGCTCCTGAGCTCCATGCGGGCGAAGGCCCGGTCGAAGACCGGCGCCGCGCCTCCGAAATCACCGCCCCGGCGCGTCACAAGACCAATGCCCTCAACATGCTTTTCAAACAGGGAAAGGCGTGTCGTGGCCGCGGTTCTTTTTTTCCGCTTTCTGCCGACATGCGTACCGCCCCAAAAGGCAAAAACCATACCGGCGGTCAGAATCGCATACAGTATCCACAAAATAAGCTCCCCCCATCCTATTCCTCTCTTTTTTTACCTGTGCTTCTCCCCCCTAAGGGGGGAGAAGCACGTATAACTTCGTGGGTGCTCCCCCGCTTCCGGCGGGGAACACCGGGGTAAATAGAGGGAATCAATTGCTATAGGCCCTAACTTTTATCTTTAATGACGTCCCTAGCCATCCTCTCAAGCTCGTCCGGAATGGAATCGTATGGAGCCTTGCCTATGATTTTTCCCTTGGCGAACAAAAGCCCCTCTCCGTCGCCCCCCGCCACCCCTATGTCGGCGTGGGCGGCCTCTCCCGGCCCGTTGACGGCGCAGCCCATAACGGCGACTGTTATATTCTCTTTAAGTCCGCCCAGCCGCTCCTCTACCCTTTCGGCCAGGGAGAACAGATCGATTTTGCACCGCCCGCAGGTTGGGCAGGAAACGAAATTGGGGCCCTGCGCAAGCCCCAGCGTCCGCAGAATATCCCGGCCCGCCAGCGCCTCTCTGACGGGATCGGCCGTAAGTGAAACCCGCAGCGTATCGCCTATACCGTCGAGAAGCAGCGCGCCGATTCCTATAGCCGATTTTATAAGGCCCATCCGCTCGGTTCCCGCCTCGGTTACGCCGATATGTAAGGGATAATCAGCCTCCCGCGCAATGATCCTGTAGGCGGCGACCGTATTTGCCACGTCGCTCGATTTAAGGGAAACTGCTATATCCTTAAAGCCAAAGCGCTCCAAAAGCCTTGCCTGACGCAATCCGCTTTCGGCAAGGGCCCGCGGGGTCGGCCCGCCGTGAGCCTTTAGAATATCCTTATCCAGGGATCCCGAGTTTACCCCCGCCCTGATCGGGATGCCGCGTTTACCGCAAGCGTCGGCCACCTGCCCGACATGATCGTCGCCCCCTATGTTACCGGGGTTTATCCTTATCTTGTCGGCTCCCGCCTCCACCGCCATAATGGCCAGACGGTAATCGAAGTGGATATCGGCCACCAGCGGCAAGCCCGCCGCTTCCTTAATGGCCGGAATAAGGGCGACGCTCTCCCTTGTGGGAACCGCAACCCGCAGAATATCGCAGCCTGCGTCCTTAAGGGCCTTAGCCTGAGCGATGTTGGCGGCCACATCCCCGGGGGGAGCGCAAAGCATCGATTGCACCGAAATGGGGGCGCCGCCGCCGATAGCGATACCCCCGACCATTATACGCCTTGTTTTCATCACAGCGCCCTCCGCTTTAAGGCTACAGTATCAGAACAGCTTAATAATATCGCTGGCCGTAACCGCCAGCATAAGCCCTATCAGCAGCACAAAGCCCACGGCGTGAACCCAGCCCTCATATCTGGCGGGGAGCGGCCTGCGCCTTATCCCCTCGACTATAAGGAACAAAAGTCTTCCGCCGTCAAGCGCGGGCAGAGGCAGCAGGTTGAAGACGCCCAGGTTAACCGTTATAAAGCTCACAAGCTCCAAAAGACTGCCAAGGCCCATTCCGGCGGCTTCTCCTATGGCGGTGGTAACGCCCACCGGCCCCGACATAGATTTAAGGCCGTACCGCCCCGTAACAAGATCCTGAAGAGAGCCAAGAACCGTTTTCACTTCGAACTTCATCCAGTTAAGGGTGTTTGAAAGGATAATTAAAGGAGTTTTTTCCACGCCGTAAACCTTGAAGTCAAGAATTATAAAGCTGCCCGCGCCCTCGACCTCCTCGGTGAGGAACTCCACGTCGGGCACCATAATAATCTCGCCCTCCCGCTCCACCTCAAAATCAAGCAAGGGGTCCCGCGAGCGCATCAGTTCATAGCTTATATCGTTTGCCCAGCCCACCCTGTGGCCGTTGATCCGGCGGATAACGTCCCCCTCGCGCAGCCTCTGCCCGCTCACCGCCCCCTCTTGAAACTGCGCGATCTGAGTGGTGGCTACTAGGGGCATTTGCGTCGTGAGATAAAATATAATAACCAGCCCCAGCAGCAGGTTCATAAGGGAACCGGCTACGGTAAATATAACCCTCTTCCATATCTTTATATTGGCGAAGGCGCGCGGATTATCGCTTGCCTCGTCCTCTCCCTCCACGGCGCAAAAGCCGCCTATTGGGAAGAGCCTTAGGGAATAGGTCGTCTCTCCCTTTTTGCAGGAGAGAATTTTAGGGCCCATACCCATGGCGAACTCGTTTACCTGCATTCCGCAAAGCCACTTGGCGGTAGCGAAGTGGCCAAACTCATGGGCGAAAATAAGAACCCCAAAAACCAGGACCGCGATCAAAATTGTCATATAGCTACTCCCTTTGTCTGGAAACAGTGTTATAAGCTGTGTTCATAGAGCAAAGACGGCTGCTGAGCCTACGAACACAGCTTCTTATAGCTGAGGCGCGTACCTTTCGGCCTGTCCCCTTACATATCCGCGAGCCAGCGCGTCGGCCTGCATAACGGACTCCAGGCCGGACTCATTGGGGAGACTCAGCCGGTTTACGGCGTCCATCACTATATCCCCGATATGTAAAAAGCCGATTTTCCCTTCCAGAAACAGGGCCACCGCCGCCTCGCCCGCAGCGCTGGCCGCCGCCAGATATAGCCCGCCCCTTGCTGCCGCCTGTTCGCAGGCCGAAAGGCAGGTGAACACGTCGCGGTCCGGCTTCTCAAAGGTAAGGGAGCCCATGGCGGTCAACGAGAGCCGCCCCACCCCCTCTACCGGAAGACGCTCGGGGTAAGTAAGCGCGTACTGTATAACCGAGCGCATATCTGGAACCCCCAGCTGGCATATAAGGCTCGCGTCGCGGTAATATACTCCCGAGTGAACAACGCTCTGGCGGTGTACGACAATCTCAACCTGATCAGCCGAAAGCCCGAAAAGCCACATGGCCTCAATAAGCTCAAGACCCTTGTTCATAAGGGTAGCACTGTCTACCGAAATTTTTGCCCCCATCTCCCAGTTTGGGTGCTTTACCGCCCGGGCAGGGGTTATATACTTAAGCTCCTCTGCGCTCATTCCAAAAAAAGGCCCGCCCGAGGCCGTAAGTAGCACACCGGTTACGTCCTCCCGCCTGCCCGCCCGCATACACTGAAATATCGCGCTGTGCTCGGAATCGATGGGCAGTATCGTCGCGCCGTTCGCTCTTGCGGTCTCGGTCAGCAGCTTTCCCCCCGCCACCAGGGACTCCTTGTTGGCCAGCGCCAGAGTCTTTCCCTCGCGGGCGGCGGCAAGGGCGGGCGCAAGGCCCGCTATGCCAACAATGGCGCACACTACCGTATCGGCCCGGCGCATGGTCGCCGCCTCGATAACGGCCCCCGGCCCCCCAGCCACCCGCACGCTGGTATCGGCAAGGGCAGTTTTGAGGGCGCTCGCGCGGGCCGAGTCCTCCACGGCGACCATATCTGGCAGAAAGGCTCTCGCCTGCTTTTCGAGAAGGGCTATATTGAACCTTGCCGACAGGGCCGCAACTCTTATGCCCTGACTGCGGCAAACCTCAAGCGCCTGCTTGCCCACCGAGCCGGTGGAGCCAAGAACGGCCACCTGCCTGGCCCCATCTATCATTGAGCATTCCCCCGCTCGGTTGAGTTTATGTGATAAAAAGCCATAATATGTCAATTAATCAGCCATTACGGATAAAATCTCCAGGTATCGTACAGCCGTGTAGACGGCGGGCAGGGTAAAGAGTACGCTGTCGAACCGGTCGAGCACGCCGCCGTGTCCCGGCATCAGGTTTCCGTAATCCTTTATCCCAAACTCCCGCTTTATGGCCGAGGCGGTCAGGTCGCCAAGCATTCCCGCCACTGAAAACAGCGGCGTAAGGAAGAAAAGAAGCCGGTAATCCACCCTGGCGCTTATTCCGGCGCCCCAAAGCCACCGCTCGGTTCCCATTCCTATAAGCAGGGTAACGGCGGTGCAGAATATAATACCGCCGGCCGTGCCCTCCCAGGTTTTTTTAGGGCTTATCGACGGTATCATTTTGTGCCTGCCGAAAAAAGTACCCACAAAATAGGCGCCCGTGTCCGAAAGCCAACCCGCGCCCAGCGCCAAAAAAAGATAAAAGCCGCTTCTCGCGTCGCCCGAAAAGTCATCCCGTATATAAACGGCGCAGGAAAAAAACAAAGGAATCAGGGTGCTGAACATAAAAACCGAGGAGATTCTGCCAATCTCGACCCTGCCGCTGTTTTTGACCATAAGAACAAAATAGCACAGGGTAACCGCAAGGACAATAGGAGCGCCAAGCCTTTCCACGTAGCCCGCTCTCATAAAGGGTATGATAAGCGCCTGAGACATGGAAAGAACCACAAGGTCCTTAAATTCCAAAAGCTTCATGGCCCGCAAAAGCTCAAAAACTCCAAGCCCCGAAACAGCGCATATGACGGCGTTGAACAGCAGCGTATCCAAAAAAAGACACACCGCAACCAGAACCAGTACCAGTACAATTCCGGTCAGAATCCGCACCCTCATATCTTACCCCGCCCTCTGCCGAGTGAAAATCGCTATACGGCCGCTACACGCCGCCCATACGGCGCTCGCGCGATGAATACGCGGCAAGCGCCCCGTCAAAATCGTTCCCGTTAAAATCTGGCCACAGGATATCGGTAAAATAAAACTCGGCGTAGGCCGCCTGCCAGAGAAGAAAGTTAGAGACCCTCATCTCCCCGCCGGTGCGGATTATAAGATCAACCGGCGGCTGCCCCGCCGTATACAGGAAGCTTGAAAAGCGCGCCTCGTCTATCTCCTCAGGATCGAGCCCGCCCGATCTGACCAGCCCGGCTATTTTTTGGGCCGCGCCGACTATCTCGGTTCTTCCGCCGTAATTGAGGGCTATGTTGACATGGATGCCGGTGTTTTCGGCGCTGCCCTCTTCCACTTTTTTTATACGCTCCCTTAAGTCCTCGTCAAGCCCTTCTTTATCGCCGATGATCAGGGTGCGGATGTTTTCCTTGCGGTAGCTGTCTGCGTTCTTAAGATAATCGCGCAAAAGGTTCATGATCGAGCGGACCTCGTCGGGCGGCCTGTTCCAGTTTTCGGTGGAAAAGGCGTAAACGGTTAGCCACTCTATCCCCAGCTTTTGGGCGTGGCGAACAATATCGCCAAAAACCTCGGCGCCTCTTATGTGGCCTTCCTTGCGCGGCAGCCCTCTTTTTTTTGCCCAGCGGCCGTTTCCGTCCATTATAACGCCCACATGGCGGGGGATTAGCTCTGTTTTTAGCTCGCTCACAATGCTGTCCTTTCCGGGCGACACATACAGAGAAGCCGGAAGCGCCGCACGGGCGCCTCCCGCTTCTTTGTTCACGCTACCGCCCTGCGCTGTTGGCAGGCTTTATTCGCGGGTATTACTTAGATTTCGAGAATTTCCTTTTCCTTTGCGGCCGCGATCCGGTCGATCTCCTTAATATTCTGGTCGGTCAGATTCTGAATATCCTTTTCGAGGTTCTTAAGATCGTCCTCGGTAATTTCAGAGCCCTTCTTCTGGGCCTTTGCCTTTTCTACTCCGTCCCTACGGATACCCCGGATCGCCACCTTGGCTTCCTCCGCCATCTTCCTCACGTCCTTGCAGAGCTCCCTGCGGCGCTCCTCTGTGGGCTGGGGGAAGGCTATACGTATAACGTTGCCGTCGCTGGTGGGATTTATACCCAGATCTGATTTCTGTATGGCCTTTTCTATAGGCCCAAAGGTAGATTTATCCCATGGCTGAATGACCAGAATCCTGGCCTCCGCCACCGACACCGCGGCCATCTGCTGAATGGGGGTGGGTGTTCCGTAGTAGTCGACCATGATTTTATCGAGCACCGAAATATTGGCCCGGCCCGCCCTTATGGTCGCAAGCTCGCCTGCAAAGTAATCTATGCCCTTTTGCATTCTGCTTTTCATTACGTCCATGACGTCTTCCAACGGTTATACCTCCTTTATAATAGTGCCTATGGCCTCGCCGGACACGGCGCGTACAATATTTTTCGGGTCGCGCATATTGAATACCAATACGGGGATTCCGTTATCCCTGCACATGGATACCGCGGTCGAGTCCATAACTCCCAGCTTATCGGCCAGCATTTTAGAGAATGTGATCTCCCTGTACATACGCGCGTCCGGCTTGAGCTCGGGAACGTCGTCGAATACGCCGTCAACCAGTGTCGCCTTTAAGATGATGTCGGCGTCGATCTCGGCCGCCCTCAGCGCAGACGCCGTATCGGTGGAGAAGAATGGGTTTCCGGTTCCGCAGCCGAATATTACCACCCTGCCCTTTTCCATGTGGCGAACCGCCTTGTTGCGGATATATGGTTCGGCGATCTGCTGCATTGTAATGGCGGTCTGCACACGCACGGGAACGCCCAGCGCCTCGAGGGAATCGGCAAGGGCAAGGGAGTTCATCACGGTAGCGAGCATCCCCATATGGTCGGCCCTGGTGCGATCCATAGTGCCGCCGGAGCG
>JAITVF010000057.1 GCA_031285945.1 Oscillospiraceae bacterium | reverse complement strand
CAGCACCTTTGCTCCATTTGGTTATTAGGTGCTAATTTTACACTATGTTTCATGCGTTCGCACTGGATTTGCATTTGCGTAATTTTAAAGCCGACCGGCTATACTGTAGCCGAGGATGTTTCGGCCATATCCGGTGCTATAATAACTGGAATAACGCGCCGCCCTTTCCAGGATAAAACCGCCGGCTGCCGGTTATGCTAAAAAACAACTATAAAAACCCACGGGTGATATAATGCGTAATAAGAAAACAGCCCTGATTACCGGGGCGAGCGGCGGGCTGGGAAACGCGCTGTGCCGCCAATTCGCGTCCGCCGGGTACCGGCTTATCCTTTCGGGGCGCAATCCGGCCCGGCTGCGCGCCAGGGCCGAGTACCTGAGCCGCGTTTACGGCGTATCGGTATGCTATTTTGCCGGGGACCTGGGCGTTAAGGGCGCCGCCCGCGAGCTCTGCGCCCGCCTGGAGGCGAGGGGCGAGACCGTGGACGTGCTTGTAAACAACGCAGGCTTAGGTCTTGGCGGCCGCTTTGCGGAAAACACCCGCAAGGCCCAGGAGGAGCTTCTTTATGTAAACATTCACGCCGTAACCGAGCTATGCCGCCACTTTTTGCCCCGGATGACGGAACAGGGGTATGGCAAAATCCTCAACATAGCGTCTCTGGGCTCGCTGGTGGCGGGACCCGGCAACGCCGTTTACTGCGCGTGCAAGGCATATGTCCTCTCTTTGAGCGAGGCCCTTTCCCGCGAGGCAAGGGGAAGCGGAGTCACCGTTACGGCCCTTTGCCCGGGCGCGATTAACACCGGCTTCGCCAAGCGCGCCAATATGGAAAGCACCCTGCTTTTTAATCTTTTTGTCCTTGAGCCTGAAAAAGTCGCCCAGGCAGCCATAAACGCCATGATAAGGGCAAAGCCCGTTGCGGTTACGGGAAAAGCCGCAAAGCTCGCGGCCGCCTGTATCCGCCTCATACCCCGAAGCTCCGCCGCCGTGATATCGGAGCTGTTTCAGCGCCCGCTGACCCGCCCTGCCCAAAAGCCAAGAACAGCCGCGACAAATACCGCCATCCCGCTCTTAAGCCAAAGGACAGACCAATAAGCGTTATACTAATCCGCAAATAAAATGCTTTTATAATATTACTCTATTGCTTCCCCCGCCAGAGGCGGGGGAAGCAATAGAAAGAAGTATTTTAAATGCGCAGTAGTATAAGCGCGCTCACACATGTCGCCGCCTTCGCATATGATATTCCAGAAGACACTGTCTTCGGCATAAATGGAAAGGTGGCAAAATTAATATGTGTTGTATGGGATGCAGAACCAACCAGTGCGCAGGCGGTATTCGCGCAGACGAAATCTACGGAGACGGCGGCTGCGGATCCTCGCAAAGCGGCTGCGGATGCGGCTGCGGATCCTCGCAAAACGGTTGCGGTTGCGGCTGCGGCTGCACCAACGAATACCTCGGCAAGAGCACGACAGAATGTGAATACTATCGCGTTTGCAGAAACAGTTACACACCGGGCTGCGGTTGCTCGTGCAACTGCTGTTGCTCGTCCTGCTGCTGCTAAACGTAATAGCCTCGTACCTCTGTTTAACCGCCCTTACGGGCGGCTTACATTCCGCCACTTTTTTCCATTAATGCGAACCCGGCGCAAAAAGCTTTCGCTTTTCGCGCCGGGTTTATTTCTGTCTGGCGTTACCCCTGCTTAAGCTTTTTTTCAAAGAGCTCGGGGGCGGGGCTGTAGCCGACCGCTATTTTATCCGAGATTATTCCGCGCCTGCAAAGGTCTATAAGGCTTGCGTCCATGGTAAGCATTCCGTCCCGGGACGACGAGTGGATAACTGTATCTATCTGGTGAATCTTTGATTCGCGTATCATGTTGCGTATGGCGGTGTTGGCAAGCATAATCTCGAAGGCGGGAACAAGGGTTCCGTCCAGAGCCGGGATAAGCTGCTGCGAAACCACCCCCTGCAAAACCAGGGAAAGCTGAATTCGCACCTGATTTTGCTGGTTGGCGGGGAAGGCGTCCACCACCCGGTCTATGGTCTGCGCGGCGCCCACTGTGTGGAGTGTCGAAAGGATAAGATGGCCCGTCTCGGCCGCCGTCATGGCTACGTTTATAGTCTCGTGGTCGCGCATTTCGCCCAGCAGGATAACGTCGGGCGACTGGCGAAGCGAGGCTCTGAGCGCCTTTACGTAGCTTTCGGTGTCTGTAGGGATTTCGCGCTGGCTCACTATGCTCTTATTATGCCGGTGCAGGTATTCGATAGGATCCTCGAGCGTTATTATGTGAGAAGCCCTTTGCCTGTTTATACGGTCTATCATACAGGCAAGGGTGGTTGATTTGCCGCTGCCGGCCGTTCCCGTTACCAGCACAAGCCCCTTTGTATTGTCAGAAAGACGCATAACCGTTTCGGGTATGCCTATACTGTCCGGCTCGGGCAGGTCGAAGGTTATAATTCTTATTACGGCGGCCAGGGTTCCCCGCTGCCTGTATACGTTTACCCTAAAGCGAGATATTCCCGGCAGCGCGAAGGAAAAGTCATCGTCCCCAGTTTCAGCCGTTTTGGCAAGGTCGCGGTCGCCCGCCAGCATATATACCCCGTGAATACGCTGAGCGATGGAGGATGAGGTCTGCTTCTCCTCCCCAACCCTGACCATCTGTCCGTTGATCTTAAATATCACAGGCAGCCCCGCGATCAAAAAAAGATCGGAGGCGTCGCGGCTTACCGCGTCCTTAAGCAGATCAAGCACTTCCATTATGTTCTCCCCTAAAATATGTTTCAGAACATTGGCATTACGTCAAATTCTTCGGAGCTGAAAAGCTTAAGGCCGTCAGAGTCCTCCTCCGACTGCCATTCGGAGGGAAGCAGCTGCCACCCGACCTTCCTGAAAAGCTCATCCTCCCCAAAGGGAAGATACAGAGCTACCCTAAGCGTCTTGCCCTCGCCCGCCTCCACCTCAAAGCTCAGCGTAGCACCGTCCAGACTCACTAAACGGGAAAGGCCGGCCATTTTTTCGGCGTACAGCGCGCGGTATTCAGCCTCGGAGGAGGCGCCGCCGCTCTCTTTAAGAGCCCGGGAGATTTCCAGAAGCATTCTCTCGGCCTCCGCGTCGGCCTCGTAAAAGGCCCTGAGGTTTTCCGCGGATCTCGTCACCAGCCGGTGATCCGCCCCCGCCGACACCAAGGACAGTGTCGCGAAGGTTGTAAGGCAGAGGATGACAAACACCATCAAAACCGACGACATGCCTACGCCGACTCCCGACCCGCCCCGCTTCATATGGCCGCCTCCCCAACACCGGCGGGAGCGCTTGCCGCACGGATGGAAAATACCGGCTCCTCCCCGCTCGAAACACTTATATCGGCTACCGAGAGCCCGTTTTCCATGCTCACCGAGATAAGCAGGCGAAAGCTTCCCTCCCCCGCAGCGGGCCTCAGGCCGTCGTCAAAAAAGAAGAGCATCTCAGCGGTATCCCCCAAAGAGCCCGGAGACAGCTCCGCGGTAACGGCAGGCTCGCCGTTTAAGAGCAAGAAGACGTCGCCTTCAGAATCCAGGGCGCTGCCAAAAACTCCGGCGGCAAGAGCGGGATCGCCCTTAGCCGACTTAAAGCATTCAGCCGCGCTCTGAGCCACCGCCATAGCCCCGCTTAAGTCCCGGCCGGAAGCGCTCAAAAGACGCGCCTCGACAAAAAGCCGGACGCAAACGACCGCCGCCACCGAAAAGAAGGCGATAACAATTAAAAGCTCGATCAAAAAAAGACTGGATTTCGATTTTTGGCGAATGACCTGCATCGTATATTCCTTTCAGCGGCTTTTGAATCTATAACCGCTTCTGCTTCCGCCTTCGGCGGTTAAGAAACAGCGCCTGGTCGCTACAAAGCGTTTACGCCGCCGGACTGCCGGACTGGGTGCGAAGCCCCACGGTAAGGCTTGCGCTGCCGCCCTCCTCATCGGTTGCGGTAAAGCGGAAAAGGTCACTTCTTATCTGCTCCATCACAAATCCGCTTACCTCCACCACCTGTTGGCCCAGACCGGGAGTAACCCTGGTTCCCGCCGGCACCATGACTTCCTTCAAGGCGCCGCCGTCATAAAATATCCAGGTTTCGTATGATCCGCCCTCGAAGGAGCGTTCAAGCACAAGGGCCGGCTTTCCCTCCACATCGCCAACGTAAACCGCGCCCGACTCATCGTTTTGGCGGATCTTGTTGGAGATGTAGGTCAGGGATGTTCCGGTCATGAAGTTTTTATCCATCTGAGCCGTTATGCCTCGGTACACCCTGGCGCCGGTTATCACCACCAGCAGCGCCGAGGCGGCAAGAACGCAAAAGAGGCTCAGAGTGAAAAGAATATCGGTCATATGCCGTATCTGTGCCGGCTTGCGCATGGGCCCTTCCCTCCCTGAAGAAAAGTCAGAAATACCGGGGCATCACCGTTATATTGGGCAAAATGTTGCCGCCCGCGAAATCAATCTTTACGACGTAGCTCCCCTCATCCACCATAAGGCCGTAGTTTTCCTTAAGGTAGCGCAGGGACGCAGGGTACTGCCCCTCGACGGCATAGCACTGCGCGACCGCCCGCCGAACCGCGCGGTCCGCCATAGCGAGCCGCTCCGACGCCGCGTTTTCATCCACCGAGCTCATCCCCCGGTAAAAGAACACCGCCATAAGCGCAAAGGCCGCGAGGGGGAGAGCAATCTGCCTTAAATAAGATCCGCGCCTCTTTCTTTCGGCGCCAAAGGTACGCCTCGCCATTATCTACCCGCTCCCCGGAAAAAATATCGCAAATCAGCCTATTGAGGACATTACCCCCATAAGCGGCAGCATGACCGTTAAAAGAATAACTCCCACAATTATCGATAACACCGCGACAAGGGTAGGCTCTAGCACCGCGATCATGGAGCTTATCTTCTGGTCTGTTTCATCCTCGTAGCGCTCGGCAAGCTTTTTCATAACCAGCTCGGCCGAGCCTGTTTTAAAGCCCACCGCCACCATACGGGCGTTTATGCCGGAAAAAAGCCCCGAGCCCACAAGAGCGTCCGAAAACGCCGTGCCTTCTGCGATCTGCTCCTTGCACCTGGCTATTTGAGCCTTCACGGCAGAATTCTCGGTCAGCCGGTCCACCATTTCAAGGCTTTCGTGGGTGTCGAGCCCGCTTTGCAGCATCATCGACATGGCCGAGGCAAAGCGTCCCGAGGCAATTTTGGCGTTAAGGGAGCGGCCCAAGGGGAAGCCCCGGCCCTCCTTTTTGTTCCTGCCGCGCAGCACAAGAAAGCTCACCACTATAACCGCGAGCAAAGCCACTACGGTAACCGCGTAGCGTGACAGCAGCGTTCCAAGATCCATCACGGTGCGGGCAAAGCCGGTCATCTCGCTGCCAAGGTCGGTGTAAACCTGATTAAAAACGGGCAACACGTATATGACCAGAACCCCCACCACCAGCAGCATTATGGCGATCATCACCATGGGGTAGGTCACCGCGCTGCGTATACTCTGGGACACGGCCTCCTCCCGCTCATAGTAGAGAACGAGGGAATCCATAACGTCGTCAAGCCGGCCGGTCTTTTCTCCGATCTCGGTCATGTGGACCAGATATCCGGGAAAAACGCCGGTCGCCTCAAGCGCCGCATAAAGAGGGTCGCCCACCTCAAGCTTTTTGTAAATCGCGAGAAGAATCTCCCGGCTGCGGGAGGGCTGGTCGTCCTCAAGCATTACGGAAACGCCCTCTCCGACGCTTATTCCCGCCTTGAGGATCATGGCAATCTGCGCGCAAAAGGTTGAGAGCTCGCCGGGAGTAAGCACTCCCCCAAAGGTTTTATCGGCCATCGCTTTAGTTGTGGCGCTCCGCCAAAAAACGGACGCGCCTTCCTCCCTCCGACAATTTAAGCTTACGCCCGGTTTTCAAACACACGCTAATCCCTGCGGTTTTTAGCCGAGAGCAGAAACAATATTATTATCACTATCAAAGAAACGCCCAGCGCCAGAAACACCCACCCCATAATCCGCACGGACGGGTCGCCGGTTACGGGATTTAAAGCGGCCAGGGCTCTTGCGGGCAAGAGAAAAATGGCCAAGATAAAGGCCGCGGCGACTGCCGCGCAGCTGGCGGGACGCTTCATCAGGGTGTCTCCTTAAAACGTTTTGGAATCGCGGCATAGCAGCCTATCGCCGCAAGGCGGGCCACCCCGCTATTATACCGCAAATATCCGCGGGGGGCAAGAGTGTATTATTTTCCGGATAAGACTGGATTTTCATCGTGCAAAGACGATTGACACCGCTTTTTTATCATGCTATAATGGGGTGCGTCGGTCGGGGACGGCGCCGGGTCCGCACGGAGGGATACCGAAGCGGTCATAACGGGGCGGTCTTGAAAACCGTTAGGCG
>JAITVF010000166.1 GCA_031285945.1 Oscillospiraceae bacterium | reverse complement strand
CCTCGGGCGGCACGGTTATAGTGCAGGTGGAATACCTGGCCGAGGCGGGCAGCATTCACCCCAAGGAGGTAAAGATTCCAGGCATTCTGGTGGATTATGTCGTGGTAGCCACTCAGCAGGATTGCTGCTGGCAGGCCGAGGGGGTTTACTACGAGCCTTCCTTTGCGGGGCACCTGAAAAAGCCGCTTTCCTCCATCGCGCCGCTGCCCATGAGCGAGCGCAAGGCTATGGCCAGGCGGGCGGCTATGGAGCTTCGCGCCGGCGACGTAGTCAACCTGGGGGTGGGAATTCCCGCCGACGTGGCAAATGTAGTCACCGAGGAGGGCTTTATCGATTCTATCACCCTTTCGGCCGAATCGGGAGCGGTGGGCGGCGTTCCCTCGCCGCTGCCCAACTTTGGCAGCAGCTATAACCTGGAGGCCAGCATGACCCACGGCGATATGTTCGACCTGATCGACGGCGGCGGCATGGATATTACGATCCTGGGAATGGGCGAGGCGGACCAATACGGCAATGTAAACGTGAGCAGGTTCGGCCAGCGGCTCACGGGGCCCGGCGGCTTTATCAACATAACCCAGGCGACCGGGCGGATCGTATTCTGCGGGTCCTTTATGAATAAGGCGAAATACGAGGTGAGGGACGGCAGGCTGGTTATACTCGAGCAAGGGGACAAGCGCAAGCTTGTGGAGCAGGTAGAGCATATCACCTTTAGCGGAAAATACGCAAAGCCCGCCCAGGAGGTGCTCTACGTAACCGAGCGCTGCGTCTTCCGGCTGGAAAACGGTGGCCTTACGCTGACAGAAATTGCTCCCGGCCTCGAGCTCGAAGGGGATATTCTCGCCAATATGAGCTTTTCCCCCGCCATTTCACCCGAGCTCAGGGAGATGGACGCCGCCCTCTTCCACGAGGCCTGGGGCAGGCTGGGGGAGAGTATCCGCGCCTGACCGTAATGCTTTTTACCGTTAAACGGCACAATTCTATTGCAGGAGGAAACGATTATGATCCTTTCGGAAAAGCACCAGATGATGCGCAAGCTGTTCGGGCAGTTTGCCGAAACCGAATTCACCGCAGAGCTGCTTGAGCGGCTGGAGGAAACAGGCGAATTTGATTGGGACATACACAATAAGATGGCTAAATACGGCTTTATGGGAACCAAGATTCCCGTCGCCTACGGCGGACAGGGGGGTGACAGCCTCGCCTATTGCCTGATGGTAGAAGAGTTTGCCAGGGTCAGCATGGTTCTTTCCATTTACGCCAACACCTCCAATTCTCTGGGAGCGGGGCCGCTGTTATTCTGCGGCACCGAGGAGCAAAAGCAGAAATATGTTACGCCGATTGCAAAGGGGGAGAAAATCCTGGTTTTTGCCCTCACCGAGCCAGGAGCCGGCTCCGACGCCGGCGGAACCCTGACCACGGCGGCGCCGGACGGGGACTATTTTGTTCTTAACGGGCGCAAGACCTTTATTTCGGGCGCGCCCTTTGCGGACTACGCCGTGGTTTACGCAAAGACCGACCCG
Organism: Oscillospiraceae bacterium; assembly: GCA_031285945.1. GTDB lineage: Bacteria > Bacillota > Clostridia > Oscillospirales > Ruminococcaceae > WRAV01. The sequence goes on along the minus strand of JAITVF010000166.1, from coordinate 3,154 downwards.
AGCCAGCGGGGCTCGCGGGGAATTTCTATGTTCATAGTCGATATGAAGCTCCCCGGAGTTTCCTGCGGCAAGCCCGAAAACAAGATGGGGATAAAGGGCTACCCCACCAGCGACGTTATTCTTGAGAATGTGCGGGTTCACAAAAGCGATCTTTTGGGCCCGCTGCACAAGGGCTTTGCGGCGGCTATGAAAACGCTGGACGGCGGGCGGCTGGGGGTGGCGGCCCAGGGCGTGGGCATTGCGCAGGGCTGCCTGGACGAATCGGTCAGATACGCCAAGGAGCGCAAGCAGTTCGGCAGGCGGATCGCCGACTTTCAGGGCATAAGCTTTATGCTCGCCGAAATGGCCACCGAGCTCGAGGCCGCCCGTGAGCTTCTTTACAGCGCCGCCATACTAAAGGATAAGGACGACCCCGAGGCCTCGATGCGCTGCTCGATGGCCAAATACTTCGCCACCGAAATGTGCAACCGCGCGGCCTACAAGGCGGTGCAGATCCACGGCGGCTACGGCTATATCAAGGAATACAAGGTAGAGCGCTTTTACCGCGACGCCCGCATCACCACCCTGTACGAGGGCACAACTCAGGTGCAGCAGATGGTAATTTCGGGCGGCTTGCTGAAATAGGGGAGGGTAAAAACTGATGAAAATACTTGTCTGCGTAAAGCAGGTGCCCGATACCTCGGGGGCGGTAGCCGTCAAGGAGGACGGAACAATGAACCGGGCCGCGATGGCCGCTATTACAAACCCCGACGATATGAACGCCATTGAGGCGGCCCTTGCGATAAAGGACCAAAACCCCGGCTGCAAGGTGATAGCCCTTTCTATGGGTCCGCCGCCGGCCATGGCCATGCTTAAAGAGCTTTTGGCCATGGGGGCCGACGAAGGGGTTTTAATCTCGGCGCGCGAGTTCGGCGGCTCCGATACCTTCGCGACCTCGCAAATATTAGCCGCCGCCATTAATTGCGTGGGGCTGGAAAAGGAAGACCTGATACTCTGCGGGCGGCAGGCCATCGACGGCGACACCGCCCAGGTTGGTCCGCAAATCGCCGAAAAGCTGGGAATCCCGCAGGTCTCATACGCGTCGCGGATTGAGAAGACGGGCGATACTCTGCGGGTACGCCGCGCCCTGGAGGACGGCTACATGACCGTCGAGGTTAAAACCCCCTGTCTACTCACCTGCATAAAGGAGCTGAACACCCCCAGGTACATGACGGTGCGCGGCATACTCGAGCTAGACGGTAAGCCACTTAAAACCTTAGGGTACGACGACCTTAAGGACGAGCCTCTGATCGAGGCCGACACAATCGGGCTCAAGGGCTCGCCTACGAACGTTTTCAAATCCTTTTCGCCGCCGGTTAAGGGCGCCTGCGTAATGATGGGCGGCTCGGGTAAAGAGGCCGTAGAAAAGGTGTTCGAGCTGCTTGCCCAAAAGCATGTGATATAGGAGGGACCATAAATGAGCGATTACAACAGCACCGAGCTTGCCGCCTTTGGGGGCGTTTGGGTTTTTTGCGAGCAGCGCGACGGGGCTCTTATGCCCACCGATTTTGAGCTGATGTCCGAGGGGCGCAAGCTGGCCGACGATCTTGGAGCGGAGCTTTGCGGTCTGCTGCTTGGCGATAATGTGGAGGGCATAGCCTCAGAGCTGGGCGGGTATGGCGCCGATCGTGTTTACGTCTGCCAGTCGCCCATGCTGAAAAATTACACCACCGACGGCTACACAAAGGTTATATGCGATATCGTTATGGAAAAAAAGCCCGAGGTGGTGCTATTGGGGGCAACCCACATAGGCAGGGGTCTTGGGCCCCGCTGCGCCGCCAGGCTCCATACCGGGCTTACCGCAGACTGCACCCACCTGGACGTAGATATGGAAAAATACGCGGACTACCTGCGCTCGGCCTCCACGCTGGACGTTGATAAAATGGGACTCAATATGGAGGACCGGAGCCTTAAGATGACCCGTCCGGCCTTTGGCGGCCATTTGATGGCCACTATTATCTGCCCAAGATTCCGCCCGCAGATGTCCACAGTCCGTCCCGGAGTGATGAAGCGGGCGCCCTTCGATCAGGCCAGGGCCGACGCCTGCGCCGTCGAGCTTTGCCCCGTTTCGCTCAAGGAGAAGGATTTGCAGACCAAAATCCTTGAGGTGATCAGGGAGGCGAAGGCCACGGCGGATATTACGGGAGCCGAGGTTGTAGTGTCGGTGGGCTACGGTATAAGCCGAGACGTCCAAAAGGGGATCGCGCTGGCCGAAGAGCTGGCTGGCGCGCTTGGCGGTATAGTAGGCGCCTCCCGCGCCGCCGTGGACGCCGGATGGATTTCCGCCGACCGCCAGGTCGGGCAGACAGGCAAGACAGTCCGCCCCAGGCTTTATATCGCGCTGGGCATATCGGGCGCTATTCAGCATAAGGCGGGTATGCAGGACAGCGAGTGGATACTCGCCGTCAACAAAGATGAATCCGCCCCGATTTTTGAGGTCGCGAGCTACGGCGTCTGCGGGGATCTGTTCGAGCTGGCGCCAATGATGATCGAGGCCGCCAGATCTGCGGGCTGATTATCGTGATTAAGCGAATGATTTTTCGTCTGTTCTTTTATCTGCTGGGGCTGCTTCTTCTCGCCCTCGGGGTGGCGTTTTCGGTCAACTCGGGGCTTGGCGTATCGCCAACGAACTCGCTGCCCTACGCGGTGAGCGCGGTGAGCGGGGTCACTATGGGGGCTTGCGTCACGCTTGTTTTCTGCTGCTACATTTTGCTGCAAATCCTGTTGCTGCGCCGACGGTTTAAGCCGGTCAACCTGTTGCAGATCGTGTTTTCCTCCCTTTTCGGCGTATTTGTCGACTTTGCGAAGGGGCTGCTGGGAAGCTTTACGCTGCCCGGATACGCGGGGCGGCTCGGCATGCTGGCGGCCAGTATATTTATCGTGGCGGTCGGGCTGGTATTTTACCTCTCGGCGGAGCTTATCCCCATGCCTATGGAGGGGCTCGCGCTCGCCGTACACCAAAAGCTGCTGGCGAAAATGCAGTTTCATCAGGTCAAGATTGTTGTCGACAGCCTCAGCGTTCTTTCGGCTCTGCTTGTGACGCTTTTGGGAACCGGGGCGGTGGACGGCGTGAGGGAGGGAACGGTCATCTCGGCGCTTCTCATCGGCAAGGCAA
>JAITVF010000148.1 GCA_031285945.1 Oscillospiraceae bacterium | reverse complement strand
ATCGCTTCCCCCGCCAGAGGCGGGGGAAGCGATAGAAAGAATTATTCTAAATGCGGAATAGTATAAAATAGCATAGTATAACTACACGTTCAGCGCCGCCGCGCCGTAAAGCCCCGCGTCGTTTCCCATAGTAGCCCTTTTTATTATGGGTAAGCAGCCGCGGTCTCCGGCAAAAACATTGGCCCTCACCCGTTCAGTCAGGGGCAGTATAAGCCCGTCCCCTTCGTTGGCGATACCGCCGCCCAGCAGAATAATATCGGGTCGCCAGATGTTTATAGCGTTGGCCACCCCCACGCCCAGATATCCTATGTAATTTTCGACCACCCTCTTAGCGGTTTTATCACCCGCCCGCATGGCGTCGAAGGGTATTCTCCCGTTCATATTGGAAAGCTCCCCGCCGCAAAGCTCCCACATTTTTGAATCTCGGTCATCCTCCGCCGCCCTACTCGCGTCGCGGATAAGGGCGGTCGCCGAGGCGTAGGCCTCAAGGCAGCCCAATATCCCACACCTGCACGGCTCGCCGCCCGCCACTATTATAGTGTGGCCCAGCTCCATTTTTCCGGGGCCTCCGCCCGAAAGCCTGCCGTCCAGGACTACGCCTCCGCCCACTCCTGTTCCAAGGGTAAACATGACCACATTTTTATTTTTCGCGCCCTTCGCCGCTCCGGCCACAGTTTCGCCCAGCACGGCGCAGTCCGCGTCGTTGGCGAGGGCCATTGGCAGGTCGAACCGCCTCTTGAGCTCCTCTAAAATCGGAACCCTTTCCCAGTTAAAATTGCTGGCGTAAACGACGGTCCCCTTCCTTGAGTCTATGAGCCCCGGCGTTCCCACCCCTATGCTGTGGCAATCGGCTTCCACGGCGCCGTTTTCCCTAAAAAGCCCCTCTATAAGGCCTGCCATATCGGCGACCACCTCACGCCACGAACGGCAAAAGGGATCGGTCGCGCTGTTTTTTTTCCCTAGCAGCTCCCCGTTCCCCGAAAAAATCCCCACCTTAATGCTGGTCCCGCCAAGATCTACACCGATTCGATATTTCGCCACTTATACTCCACCCCTCTTTAAAGCCGGTAAAAGAATCCGAACAAATATCCCCGCGAGAGTATACTGTCGTTCACGTACTCCCCTCCCCCGCCGGTTACCGCTATATAAGCCTGCGCCAGCACCGCCAGCAGGTAAAGCGCTATCAGCGCCTCCCCCGCGCCCAGAACCCCGCCCAAAACCGTATTGAGCGACCCCACCAGGGGGATGCCGTTTACCGCGCCGAGCGCCCTCGCAATATAGCGCACAATGGCCAGAAACACCCAGAAGAGGATAAAAAAGCATATCCCCCTGAGCAGGGTGAGAACCGGCTGGGCCAGGGCCGCGTCGATAAACCGTTCCACCGCCGGTATAATGTCGGCGGCGGTTTCGGGCATGGCCACGCCCCCGTCCTCCCGCAGCATACCGGCGGCCCATCCGGGCAGGGCGGCTAGCCATCCCGCCCCGGACGACACGCCCTCCCCCAGCATCTCCTCGACCTGCCTGGAGATTACGGCTCTAATAGAATCGCGCACCACCGCGTTATACAAAAACCGCGCCGCCGGCATACTGAGATAGCCCGCCGCCACCGCCGAAAGTATTCCGCCCGCAAAGCTTACAAGGGTTCTCAACATCCCCCTGCGCGCCGCGCCCAGGATCATAATCGCTATAAGCAAAAGCGCCAGAGCGTCCCATATTAGCCAGCGATACTCAACCGGCATGAATTATGCCCCCCCATAATTGTTTTTCCCCCCTTAGGGTTCGACCTCTTTTCGCTCCAATACTCCAATTTCTTCCGGGTTAAAGTAATAAACCCGGCCGCCCGCTGCAAGTATACGGCTCGCGCCGCCCGATTCAATAGTCATGACAGGCTTAAGCTCGCGGTCGCAGCAGATAATCCCCTCTACGGTAAGGAAGTATATTTCCCGGCCGCCAAGCTGCATATCCAGCACCCATGCTTCGGGATGGAATCTACCGCGCTCCTCCCCCGAGGAATCTATCAGGCGTACGGTCTGCGTTCTGGACCCGGCGCTCTCGGTCAGAATCAAAACGTCGCCGTAGCCGTCGGTTCTTTCGGCCTTCAGGCTCTCGCCTCCAAAGCTTGTGGTGGCGGTGATTTTCCCTGATCCGTCCATCACGTGAAAGCCCTTGTCCGTCAGAATTCCCAAAAGGCTGTCGCTGAGAAATTCGATCATCGCTATAAGCTCGCCCGGAATATCCAGCCGCGCCACGGCGCTTTTCTGATCAAAGGAAAAAAGCTGAACCGAGGAGCTTATTATCCCGCCCGACGCGCCCACGCAGCCCGCCGCCATCATTTTACCCCCTGGGCCTAGAGCCACCCCCGCCACCAGCTCGCTGGAGGACCACTGAAAGACCTGCTCGAATTTAACGTCGTAAACGGTCACCTGGGCGGCGTATTGCCTGGTGGCCGATACCAGCGCGTAGTTGCCTGTCTCCCCCATAGCGGCGGCGGTAAGAGGGTACTTGCCCGTTTCGTCAAGAAGCTGGGTTGAGCGCGAATATATGCGGTATCCCGTTTCGCCCACGGCATAGGTCATAACCCTGCCGCCCCCCGCAAGAAGAATGGCGTTCTCTCCGGGATGCTGGATATTAAGCATCTCCTTGCCCCGGTCGTTGTATATGTAAAGATTTGTATCGTTGATAATGGCGATATCGCCGTTTACCTCCCTGACGTCCCGCAAGGAGCCGCCCGGCGCTTCTATAGGGTATCCCCCCCCGCCAAAGCCCCGGAGGAAATCGCTCATGGTTCCCGCCGAGCCAAAGCTCACCAGCAGGTTATTTAGGGATAAGACGCCCATCACAGCCAGCGATATCGCGAAAAGAACCGCTATGCGCCGCAGAAGTATTCCCCTGCGGCGTTTTTTGCGCAGCTTTTCAAAATCATGGGTTTCGGCCATCTGAGCACCTCTTATATATCTCCGGTCAGGACTTGGTTTAATATAGCCGCTTAAGGCCTAATTATCGTAAAAAACCCTGTTGAGGATAAGCCCGCAGGCGGGGGCGGTTTTGCCGGCGCGCGACCTGTCGCGGGATTTTATGATATCCGGGATGGATCCCTCCACCAGCTTGCCCGTTCCTATGTTAATAAGGGTGCCGACCATGATGCGCACCATTTTGTAGAGAAAGCCGTCGCCCTTAACCGCAAAGCGGACCGTTTCGCCTTCCCGCGCGACGGTGAAGCCGGTCACGGTGCGAACGGTGTCGGCAACGTCTCCCCCCTTTGCCTGAAAGGCGGCGAAATCGTGAGTTCCCAAAAAGCCCTTCGCCTCGCGGTCAAGCAGCAGCGCATCCAGAGGATAACTCATCCGATAGCAGAAATTTGCCGAAAACGGATCCCTTATCCGGCTGTTGTGAAGGTTATAGATATATTCCTTTCCGGTGGCTGAGTACCTGGCGTGAAAATCCCGCGGCACATCCTCGCAGGAAATTACGGCGATATCCTCAGGCAGATGCATATTGAGGGCGAGGGGAATTTTATCGCAGGCAATAGCGCTGCATGTCTTCATTGAAACACAGTAGCCCGCGGCGTGAACGCCGGTATCGGTCCTTGAGCAGCCCTTGACGTCGTGCCTTACCCCAAACACCCGCTCGACCGCGTCCTGAAAGACCTCGCAGACGCCAAGGGCGTTTCTCTGCACCTGAAAGCCGTGGTACCTGGTACCCTCAAAGCGCATGGTGAAAAGCAGGTTGCGCTCCATCACAGCGCCCACAGGGCGGCTCCCAGCCGGTTTAAGGCGACCACGGCCGCAACGCAGCCGGCCATAAAGAGGGCCGAGTATACATCGGCCGAAGAAAACTTTAGTATCCGCATCCTGGTTCTGCCCTCGCCGCCGTGATAGCAGCGGCATTCCATAGCGAGAGCCAGCTCCTCGGCGCGGCGAAACGCCGACACGAACAGCGGTATAAGAATGGGGATAAGGGCCCTTACCCTTTGCAGAAAATTCCCCGATTCAAGGTCGCCGCCCCGCGCCTTCTGGGCCGACATTATCTTATCGGTTTCTTCTATAAGCGTGGGAATAAAGCGCAGAGTTATAGTCATCATCATAGCTATCTCGTGCACCGGAGCGCCGAGCCTGCCAAGGGGCGCGAAAAGAAGCTCTATGCCGTCGGTCAACGCTATGGGGGAGGTGGTGTATGTCATAAGGGCGGTGCCGGCAATAAGGCAGAGTATACGCAGCGCCATCAGCACCGCCATCCGCACCCCCTCGGCCGACACGCTGAAGACCCAAAAGGAGAATATAGCCTTGCCCTCCACAAAAAACATGTTGAGTATGCCGGTGATAATTACGATTGGAATTATGGGCTTTATACCGCGAAGTATCAGCCGCACGGGAATCCCCGCGACACGGTAGGCAATAATTACGAATAACGCCCCCACTAAAAGCGACGGCCCGCTAAAGGCTATAAAGAGCATAACCACATAGGAAAAAGTGAGTATCAGCTTCATCCTGGGGTCCATCCTGTGAACGGAAGACTCTCCGGGAAAATACTGGCCTATCGAAATATCCCTGAACATCAGCCCTCCCCCTTTCCAAGAAGAGTGAGCAGCCGGGCTTTGGCCGCTTCCACAGTGTAGGTGTTGGGGTCAAGGTCGTAGCCCATACCCGCGAGCTCCCTGCAAACGCGGGTGATCTGGGGAACGCTCAGCCCCATACCCTCAAGCTCCTCCGCTCTTGAAAATACCGCGTCAACGGTATCGTAGCAAAAAACACGGGCCTTATTCATAACAAGCACCCGGCCTGCGTACCTGGCTATATCCTCCATAGAATGGGAAACAAGCAGTATGGTAGTCCCCGTTTTTTCGTGTATGCGCCTTATCTCGCCCAATATAAGCTCCCTGCCCCTGGGATCGAGGCCGGCGGTGGGCTCGTCGAGTATAAGAACCTCCGGGCGCATGGCGACCACCCCGGCGATAGCTGCCCTTCGCTTCTGCCCGCCCGAAAGCTCGAAGGGCGACTTCTCCAGAATATCCCCGCCCAGGCCTACAAGGGCCGCGGCCTCCAGCACCCGGGAATCGATCTCAGCGGGCGAAAGATTCATGTTTTTGGGCCCGAAGGAAATATCCCGGTAAACGGTTTCCTCAAAGAGCTGATACTCGGGATACTGGAAAACAAGCCCAACCTTAAAGCGGAACCTGCGTATATCCTTTTTGTTGGCCCATATATCCTCGCCATCGATCAGCACCCTGCCCGAAGTAGGCGCGAGCAGCCCGTTAAGGTGCTGTATAAGGGTGGATTTACCCGAGCCGGTGTGCCCGATTACCCCAACAAACTCGCCCTTTTCGATCTCTATGCTGACATTCTCCACCGCCGTTTCGGCAAAGACGGTGCCCTTTGAGTATATATGTGTGAGGTTTTCGGTCCTGATGATTGCCACTGAGCGATTCTCTCTCCCCTTTAACCCCTTTGTGCGGGGATATATATCCTGACCCCGGTCAGGGTTTGTTTCTCAGGCCGGTATAGAGGCTCTTCTTCATTCTCAGACATCGCGGCAGGGGCTTGTCCCCTTTGTTGTGATAGGCTATGCACTCCTTGCAGTTCTGGTAGCGTATGCATCTCTTTCTGGGGCAGGTGCATTTATAGAGGCTGTTTACAGGCATCTCGCATCCTCCGTCTTATGTCGGCCCATATACCGCTTGTCGGATATTTTTATATTACCCCGCTTACCCAAGAAGCCGGGCAACGGCCCGCGCGCAATCCTCCTGGCTGATTATATCCTCTCTCAGATCAAAGCCCGCTTTCCTTAGCTCATAGCAGAGGCGGGTAGTCTGGGGAACATCCAGGCCCGCGGCGGTAAGCTCCTCCACATGTGAGAACACCTGCGACGGCGGCGCGTCGTAGAGTATTTTTCCGTCGTCCATCACAACAACCCGGCCCGCCTGTGTGGCCTCGTCCATAAAGTGGGTGATAAGAACCACCGTAATGCCGTGATCTTTGTTTAGGGCCTTCAGCGTACGCATAACCTCGGCCCTGCCCCTGGGGTCGAGCATGGCGGTGGGCTCGTCGAGCACTATGCAGTCGGGGCGCATGGCGATAATCCCCGCTATGGCCACCCGCTGCTTTTGCCCGCCCGAAAGGTGATGGGGGGCGTGCCTCGCGTATTTGCTCATGCCTACGTCATTTAGCGCCTCATCCACCCTGCGTCGGATTTCGGCGGCGGGTACCCCTAAGTTTTCAAGCGCAAAGGCCACGTCCTCTTCCACCACAGTGGCGACGATCTGATTGTCCGGGTTCTGAAAGACCATCCCCACCCGCCTGCGTATATCCAAAAGGCGGCTTTCATCCGCCGTGTCGATCCCTTCTATGAGCACGGTCCCCCGCGTCGGCGTCAGAATGGCGTTAAGATGCTTTGCAAGGGTTGATTTCCCTGAGCCGTTGTGGCCCAAAACCGCCACAAATTCCCCCTTGGCTATTTTCACGCTTACTCCCCGCAAAACAGGCGCGCAGGGCATCGCGCCGTCCATGGCCGGGTAGCCGAAGGTCACGTCGCGGACCTCTATAATATCCATTTTACATCTCCCGGTAATATAGTCGACCACCAGATCTATCTTCGCCACAGGGCCGAGCTTCCGCAGGGCAGAATACCGCCCGAGGCCGCAACCTCAAGGCCAAGCTCATAGCTTTCTACCCGGCCGCCCAGCCTTGGGCATACAGCCCTTTCGAGCAGGTAGCCCATAACCGAAGGCCCAAGGCCGGTTGAGTAGCTGTTGAGGAGTAAAAACCTCGAGCTTGCGTCAAGCAGCCCCGCGCAAAGCTCTACAAGATCGTATACGCATTCCTCAAGCTTCCAGACCTCGCCGCCAGGGCCCCGCCCGTAGGAGGGCGGATCCATTATAAGGCCGTGGTAGCGATTTTCACGCCTCAGCTCCCTTTGCGCGAACTTAAAGCAGTCGTCTGTTATCCAGCGTATGGGCCTGTCGCCCAGTCCGCTTTCCTCCGCGTTCCTCTTCGCCCAGGAAACCATTCCCCTGGCGGCGTCCACATGGCAGACCGTAGCGCCGGCGGCGGCGCAGGCAAGGGTCGCGCCGCCGGTATAGGCAAAGAGATTAAGGACGGACGGGTTATCCGTCCCCTCCAAAAGCTCCTTAAAAAGATCCCAGTTAGCGGCCTGCTCGGGAAAAAGGCCCGTGTGCTTAAAGCCGGTAGGGCGTATGATAAAGCGCAAATCTCCCCGCTTTATTATCCATTCCTCCGGGACGGGCCTTTTTTTATCCCACGAGCCCCCGCCCGAGCCGGAGCGGGTGTAGACGGCGTGAGCTTCGCCCCAGCCCGCGCCCGGAGTCTTATTCGTCTTCCAGATAACCTGCGGGTCGGGCCTTATTAGAATTATATCTCCCCAACGCTCCAGGCGCTCGCCGGAGCTTGCGTCAAGCAGCTCAAAATCCTTCCAGTTTTTTGCAGTCCTCATTGTTGGATAGCCTTTCCCTGAGCGTTTCGGCGACCTCGTCGGCCAGAATTGTTATGACCTTTTCATCTACGCCCTCGACCATAACCCTTATAAGGGGCTCGGTTCCCGACGCCCGCACCAGTATTCTGCCGTCGCCGCCCAGCCGGTGCTTTGCCTCTTCTATTATGCGCTTTGCGCCCTCGTCGACATTGAGAATAGACTTCATGACCGGGTCGGCCTGTATCCCTACCATAACCTGTGGGAAAACCTTCATGACCGCCGCGAGCTCCGAAAGCTTTTTTCCGCTGCCCTTTAAAATAGAAAGCAGGGTTATGGCCGTGAGCTGCCCGTCCCCCGTGGGCATATGCTCGGCGAGGATCACATGCCCCGACTGCTCGCCGCCCAGGTTGTAGCCGTGCTTTAGCATCTGCTCGAGTACGTAGCGGTCGCCCACCTTGGTTTGCAGGACGTTTATGCCGTTCTCCTCGGCGAAGCGGAAGAGCCCGAGATTGCTCATAACGGTGGCGACAAGGGTGTTGCTCCTGAGCGTTCCCTTATCTTTCATCTCTTTGGCGATTATCGCCATAATGACGTCGCCGTCTATCATCTTACCCGTTTCGTCTACGGCCAAGCAGCGGTCGGCGTCGCCGTCGAAGGCTATCCCCGCGTCAAACGATCCGTGGGCTACGTGCTCCTTAAGCCTCTCCATATGGGTTGAGCCGCACTCGCGGTTAATGTTTACGCCGTTAGGCTGATCGCTTATAATCTCCGCCCTTACCCCCAGCCTGGAAAAAAGGGACGCCGCCGTGGCCGACGCGCTGCCGTTGGAGCAATCTACGGCTACCCGCAGCCCCGAGAGGCTTTCATTCACCGATTTGGCAATATGCCCGATATAATATTCCGCGAGCGTTTCGTCCCGAACTATTCTTCCCAGCTCCCAACCCCAGCGCAGGTGGTAGGGCTTTACCTTGTCGAGTACAATCTGCTCAATTTCAAACTCGGCTGAGTCGGGCAGCTTTACCCCGCCGGGGCCAAAAATCTTAATGCCGTTATACTCGTAGGAGTTGTGAGAGGCCGAAAGCATAATGCCCGCATCCGCCTTGCCTTGCGCAATAATACAGGATATCGCCGGGGTGGGCAGCACGCCCGCCAGCACAACGTCCGCCCCGACCGAGGTAAGCCCCGCCGCCAGAGCGGCCTCGAGCATATCGGAGGATATACGGGTATCCTTACCTATTACGATAGTCGGCTTGCGGCCGATCCGCTCGGCGATAACCATAGCCGCCGCCCTGCCCACATTCATGGCAAGCTTGCAGGAAAGCTCGGTGTTGGCTATTCCGCGGACTCCGTCTGTCCCAAATATTCTGCCCATATTCATACCCCCGCTTTCGCAACTGTTTTCTATAAGAGTATGCGCTCCTGCCAGTCCTTTATAGCAGGTCTTAGCTTAAAGAGGCCGCGTTCATTGAGCGAAATGGGCGCGGCCTCTAAAGGCTCATCTGCTCCGCCGCCTCACCGGGCGGCTTAAGCCCCAGATGCTCATAGGCAAGCCTGGTGACCACCCTTCCCCTCGGGGTTTTTGAGAGAAAGCCGATCTGCATAAGATAGGGCTCGCACATATCCTCGAGGGTGACCGATTCCTCCCCCACGGCGGCGGCGAGAGTTTCAAGGCCCACCGGCCCGCCCGCGTAATTGCGTATTATAGTTGAGAGTACCCTGCGGTCTATAGAATCTAGCCCCAGGCCGTCAACCTCCATTCGCTCAAGGGCTTTTGCCGCAATCTTTTTATCGATCACGCCGTCCCCCAGAACCTGGGCGAAATCCCGCACCCTTTTTAACAGGCGGTTGGCAATTCTCGGTGTCCCCCTGCTTCGCCGGGAAAGCTCGGCCGCTCCCTCTGGCAGGCAGGGGATCTCCAGAATTTTAGATGAGCGGGCTACAATCCGCGCAAGCTCCTCGGGCGAGTAGAGCTCAAGGCGCAGCACCACTCCGAAGCGGTCGCGCAGGGGCGCGGTCATCTGCCCGGCGCGGGTAGTCGCGCCCACGAGGGTAAAGCGGGGCAGATCTAGCCGGATAGAGCGGGCGCTAGGGCCCTTGCCGATGATGATATCCAGGGCGAAATCCTCCATCGCGGGGTAAAGCACCTCCTCCACGCTCCGCGAAAGCCTGTGGATCTCGTCTATAAAGAGTATATCCCGCTCGCCAAGGTTTGTGAGAAGAGCCGCGAGATCGCCCGGTTTTTCTATGGCGGGCCCCGAGGTTACCCTAAGGTTTACGTTAAGGGCGCCCGCGATGATACCCGCCAGGGTGGTCTTACCCAATCCCGGCGGGCCGTAGAGCAAAACATGGTCGAGGCAGTCGCCCCGTCTCAGCGCCGCCTCTATAAAGACTGAGAGGTTCTCCTTTACCTTCTGCTGGCCTATATACTCCGCCATTGTTTTGGGGCGCAGCGAAGCGTCCCCTTCATCCTCGGCCAGGACGTCGGGGCTTACCATGCGGTTTTCGAAATCCATCTCCATGGAATCCTCTGTAAAAGGATTTAGCTCCATCTGTTATCTCCGCTTCGCAAGCTTTTTAAGGGCCGCCTTTATAATCTCTTCTACAGGGGCGTCCCCCGGCGTTTCGGCCACCGCCACGGCCGCGTCGGTCTGGCTGTAGCCCAAAACGACAAGCGCGCTGATAGCCTCGGACGCGCTTCCCCCTTCTCTGCTTGTCCGGCTGACGTCAACGGTACCCGGCGAGGAAAAGTCGGCGCCCGTAATCTTGTCGCGCAGCTCAAGAACGATTCTTTCCGAAAGCTTTTTGCCGACTCCGGGAGCGGCCGTTATGGGCTTGTAGTCCCCCGCCGCCACACAGAGGGCAAAGCGCTCCGGAGTCATGGAGGAAAGTATGGCGAGGGCTATTCTTGAGCCCACTCCCGAAACCGAGGTAAGCAGCTTAAAGCAGTCGAGCTCTTCGCGGTGGGAAAACGCGAAAAGCTCCAGCGTTTCGTTTTTAACGCTCATATATGTATAAACGTAAACCTCGCCGCCCAAGGGGCCGAGGCTGGTAATGGTCGAAAGGGTGGCGCGGCAGAGATATGCGACGCCTCCGCATTCCACCGCGATAGTCGAATCGTCGCTGTGTATGAGCGCGCCGCGCAAAGAGTAAAGCATATTGTCACCTCGGCGGAAATCTTATGTGCCGTTATCGGCGTATAGCTGCGGCCCTGAACCTTGAAAATGAGCTGTGGGCGTGGCAAACGGCAATAGCGAGCGCGTCGGCCGTGTCGTCGGGCTTTGGGGTCTCTGATAGGCCCAGAAGCATTTGGGTCATATGCATTACCTGGTTCTTCTCGGCCTTTCCGTAGCCCACCACCGCCTGCTTAACCTGCAAGGGAGTATATTCCCCGAGAAAGAGGCCGTGCCTTCTGGCGCACAGGGTGATTACGCCCCGCGCCTGGGCCACGTCGATAGCGGTTGTGGTGTTTTTGGCAAAGTAGAGCTTTTCTAGCCCCATTTCAGCCGGCGAATATTTCTCGATTACAGCGCTTAGCTCATCGTAGATACTCTCGAGCCTAAGGTCGAACGGCAGCCCCGCCTGCGTGCGTATAGCGCCGTAGCCCAGGGTTTTGAAGTTATTTCCGCCATACTCCACAACGCCCCAGCCTACGATGGCATAGCCCGGGTCGATACCGATTATGCGCTGATACTCCACCCGGCACCCATCCCGCTTTCCCGGCCGTATGCCGTATAATACGCGCCCTTTGTGGCTATTATAGCATATAATGCCTTAAGGGGCAACCGCGCGGGTTTTTGCCATTGTATAGGGGCTTGGCGGCATGGGGCTAAAAGCGCATACATGAAATGAGATACAGGCTTATAAGAAAAATAAAATGCTTTTATAATATTACTCTATTGCTTCCCCCGCCAGAGGCGGGGGAAGCAATAGAAAGAAGCATTTTAAATGCGGAGTAGTATAAAATATAAAATAAATAGGAGTGGATACGAGTCGTGAAGCTTGGAATCATTGTAGGCTCATTGCGCAGGGAAAGCTTTTCCCGCAAAATTGCCCAAAATGTCGCGGAGCTTTTCCCGAAAGGCATTGAGGCGGAGTTTATCGATATCGACCTGCCGATGTATAATCAGGATCTGGATGACGACGGCACGCCGCCGCAGGCATGGACGGATTTCAGGGCGGCGGTGGAGGCGTGCGGCGCGTACCTGTTTGTCACGCCCGAATATAACCGGACTATCACGCCCCTCCTTAAAAACGCTTTGGATATCGGAAGCCGCCCATATGGACAAAACGTGTGGGGCGGCAAGAAGGGCGCGGTAATCAGCGTTTCGCCGGGAGCTATCGGCGCATTCGGCGCGAACCACGCGCTACGGCAGGCGGTGGTATTCCTCGATATCACAATGCTGCAGCAGCCCGAAATGTATATCGGCGGGGTAACAAAGCTGCTTGACGGGGAAGGCCGAGTCAATGAGGGAACCGGCGCGTTTCTGCGGAAATTTGCGGAGCAATTCACAAAATTTATAGGAGGCTGAGCTCATGCTGAAACATGTGGATCATGCCAAAATGGGCCGCGGGCAACACGGCTGGCTGGACAGCCATTTCCACTTTTCCTTTGCGGAATACCGTAACCCAAAAAACATCCGGTTTGGAGTTCTGCGCGTATTTAACGACGATATCGTGCAGGCGCAAACGGGCTTTGACACCCACCCCCACCAGGATATGGAGATCATTTCCTATGTGGTGCGCGGCGAGCTCTCGCACAAGGACAGCATGGGCAACTCCCACACGCTGACCCGTGGGCAGGCGCAGTATATGTCGGCGGGTACCGGCGTCTTTCACAGCGAGCATAACTGGCAGGACAAGGACGAGCTGCGCTTCATGCAGATCTGGGTCTTCCCCGACAAGCGCGGCTACAAGCCCAATTACGGCGATTATAAATTCAAGTTAGAGGACAGGCTCGACAAGTGGCTCCCCCTTGCCACAGGCTATGACAATAAGGGAAGCGACGCCCCCATTAAAGTTCATCAGAATATCAACGCCTATGCGACTATCCTCGGCGCGGGAAAGAGCATTGATTTCAAGGTTGGCGGCGACCGGCAGGCGTACATGGCGTGCTTGGAGGGGGAGGCCGATATCGGCGGCATCCATCTGAATACACGCGACGCGCTTGAAATCGTCAGAGAGGATGTGACCGTCACCACCGAGAACGGCTGCCATCTGTTCATTATTGAGATGACATACGACGACGAATGCTTCAAGAAGTTTAATTTGGACAAGCCGCTCAGCAATACGCCGATATGGTAGAAGAATAATCGTCAGCCGGATACGGCTTGCCGTCTAGGGCTTGTTTGATAAATGTTCCAGTTCGTGCTTTTGCCTAAAATTTTGCCGGATTTTGTGTGAGGAGGACACCGATTTTGTTGCCGGTGTTCTTTTTGCACAATTTGCGGCATAAATTTTTCATGCGTTTGCTCTAATTATTTCCACGGGAATCAATTTTCAGTCTGCCCCATAACGGAGAGTAAGAATTGCGGATCAAGGAGGCAATCAAACATAATTTTGGAAAGCGGGCGTTTCGTCTTGCTCTTCTCCTTGAAGAGCT
>JAITVF010000110.1 GCA_031285945.1 Oscillospiraceae bacterium | reverse complement strand
AGCTCTTCAAGGAGAAGAGCAAGACGAAACGCCCGCTTTCCAAAATTATGTTTGATTGCCTCCTTGATCCGCAATTCTTACTCTCCGTTATGGGGCAGACTGAAAATTGATTCCCGTGTTACATACGCTATTGCTTTTTCGGGACAATTGGGTTAGACTATTTTTGATTTTGTATTATTTCAGCTCTCAAATCTATGGAAGTCTAAAGAGGTGTGAGGATGAACGAGCCTTCTGCGGCCAGTCTTATCGCGCAGGTTGTTTTACCGGGTCTGCTTATTGTTTTTTTGGGCCTTATAATTCTGATTCTTGCGGTCTGGGTGATGGGGAAGTTAATAGCCGGTAAAAAAACCGGCTCCGCCGAGCCGGCCATGGCCGCGCCCGCTAACGCGCCGGTTCAGCCCGCCGGCTCTTTTGCCGGCTCCGGGATCCCGGCCGGGACTGTGGCCGCCATCGCCGCCGCGGTCGCCGCCGTAATGGAGGAAAGCTCGCCCGGAGTACCCTATACGATCACCGGAGTCCGCCGAGAGCGCGAAAGCCGCCCCGCCTGGAGCCTCGCGGGAGCCATGCAGAACACGCGGCCCTTTTAGGGCTTATTTGATAAATTATCCGGGGGGAAGTCGAGTATATGACTGGACAGCTTTTGGAAACCTTTGAGCAGCTGGCCGCCGAATCGGGCCTGGCCAACATGTCCCTGCCAAGCCTTATAATGATCGCGGTTTCGTTTTTGCTCATGTACCTTGCCATCGCAAAGGGCTTTGAGCCGCTGCTGCTGCTGCCCATTGCCTTCGGCATGTTTCTGACCAATCTGCCGATGGCCGGGCTTATGACCGAGCCCACCACCGCCATGCGGCTTCTGGAGGCGCTGCCCGCCGGAGCCCTTCCGCCCCAGGGGATGTTCGAATCCGTTTACCATGGCGTCCGGTACGCTCTGAGTATGGGCGAGACCATAACCGACATTGCCGGAACCGTTTACGCCGTTAAGCAGCAGGTCGGCGGGCTTCTCTACTACCTCTACCAAGGCGTTAAGCTGGGGATATATCCGCCCCTTATCTTCCTGGGCATAGGCTGCATGACCGACTTCGGCCCCCTTATCGCCAACCCGAGAAGCTTTCTTTTGGGCGCGGCCGCTCAGCTCGGAATCTTTATCGCCTTCATAGGCGCGCTGCTCCTGGGCTTTACCGGACCCGAGGCAGGCTCTATAGGCATTATAGGCGGCGCCGACGGCCCTACCGCTATTTACACCACTACCCGCCTCGCGCAGCATCTTTTGCCCTCGATCGCCGTCGCGGCCTATTCCTACATGGCTCTTGTACCCATAATCCAGCCGCCCATTATGAAGGCGCTTACCACCGATAAGGAGCGCAGGGTGGTAATGGAACAGCTGCGGCCCGTCTCTAAAACCGAAAAGGTAGTGTTCCCCATCCTCTGCACCCTGGTTGTGGCCCTTATGGTTCCCTCAGCCGCGCCCCTTGTCGGAATGCTTATGCTGGGCAATATCCTCAAGGAATCGGGCGTGGTCGAGAGGCTTTCAAAAACCGCGCAGAACGAGCTTCTTAATATTGTGACCATCTTCCTGGGCGTTACCGTCGGCGCGACCGCCAGAGCCGAAACCTTTCTGACCACCCAGACCCTCGGCATAGTGGCCATGGGGCTTATCGCCTTTGCCTTCGGCACGGTGGGCGGGGTTCTCTTCGGAAAGCTCATGTACGCCATAACCGGCGGAAAAATTAACCCGCTCATCGGCTCGGCGGGCGTTTCGGCCGTTCCCATGGCGGCCAGGGTCTCCCAAAGGGTAGGCTCTGAGTACGACCCCACCAACTTCCTGCTTATGCACGCCATGGGCCCCAACGTGGCCGGCGTTATAGGCTCGGCGGTGGCGGCGGGCGTTCTCATTTCAGTGCTGAGTTAGGCCTGCTGCTTATATTGGTCGGGATAAAAAATCTCAGGTCCGCGCGGATTTCGCGCGGACCTGAGATTTTTTTAGGGACCTTCGGGCCGTTTTGCCGCGATTAAAATCGCAGCTCGCCGAGGGATAAAACGGCGATATCCGCTTCGGCCCTCATTTTGTCCCATTCCCTGTTGCTTTTGTCATATACCGCCACAAAGGCCATACCGGCGCGGCGGATTCCCTTACCCGCCGCCCGCAGGTCCTCAAAGGCCACGCAGTCCTCCGGCGTGACGCCAAGCCTCACCGCACACTCGAGCCAGATATCCGGCCAGGTTTTGTCCCTTAGCGTACCGTTGGAATAAACAATAGCGCCTATATGCTCACTCACGCCGTTTTTTTGCAGCAGCGCCTCGCAGGCCCCGGGAAAGCAGGAGGTTGCGATTCCGATACGCATCCCCTTTTTCGCCATTGCCGATATAAGCTCCGCCGCCCCTTCCTTAAGAGCTACCGTCTCCTCGTATTCGCGCCGAGCCGCCCCAAGCCACTCCTCGATTACGCGGGGCGCGGGCAGGCCGATACCGAACTCCCGAATAATATATTCCGCAGACTGCTCAAGTGTCATAACGGCAATATCCCGCCCGAGGCTTTCGGGAGGGATTTTTCCTTTTGCCAAAAGCCAGTCGCCGCAGAGGCGGTCCCACACCCGCATTGAGTCGGCAAGGGTGCCGTCAAGATCAAAAATA
>JAITVF010000036.1 GCA_031285945.1 Oscillospiraceae bacterium | reverse complement strand
GTACGCACACTGTATTTTTGCGGGAGGCAGTCGACATGCAATATATTCCTCTGGGTAAAACCGGGATAACAGTCTCCCGGCTCTGCTTCGGTACGCTAACGGTGGGGCCCTTGCAGGCAAGGCTCCCCCTCGAAGAGAGCGCCAGGGTGCTTTCGAGGGCAATCGCGGGCGGCGTAAGCTTTTTTGACACCGCGCAGCTCTACGGTACATATCCCTGCCTCCGCCGCGCCATGGAAGAGACCGGCAAATATGACCTTGTAATCTCCGCCAAAACCTATGCCCACACAAGGGAGCTTGCCATAGCCGCCTTTGAGGAGGCGAGAAAAGAGCTTGACCGCGACGTTATAGATATATTTATGCTCCACGAGCAAGAATCGGAGCACACCCTGCGCGGGCACAGGGAAGCGCTTGAGTTTTTGCGAGAGCAAAAGTCTAAGGGGAATATAAGGGCGGTTGGAATTTCCACCCACCGGGTCTCAGGCGCCAGGGCGGCGGTAAAGCATGGGCTCGATATTCTTCATCCCCTGCTGAACAAAAACGGGCTCGGGATCGAGGACGGGGGACGCGAGGCTATGGAGGAGGCCGTCCGCGAAGCGCACGAGGCGGGGCTCGGTGTGTTTTCCATGAAGCCGTTGGGCGGCGGAAATCTCTTTAAGGAAGCGGAGGCGTGCCTTAACTATATTCTGAGCCTTCCATATATTGACAGCGTGGCCCTCGGGATGCAGTCGGTTGAGGAAGTAGCGGCGAATATAGGTTTTTTTGAGGGCGGGGGCTTTTCTGCAAAGGCAAAGCTCGCCCTTGCGGGAAAAACCCGGCGCCTTCATATCGACTCCTGGTGCGAGGGCTGCGGGGAATGCGCGAGGCGCTGCGGCCAAGGGGCGCTTAGGGTAGCCCAGGGCAAAGCCGTCTGCGATCACGTCCGCTGCGTACTCTGCGGCTACTGCTCCGCCTCTTGTCCCGCCTGGGCGATTAAGGTCGTGTGAATAGGCTCTGTACACATTGCCCAAACTGTGTTATACTGTTTATATTATAAGCGTTTTGCGCCTTTTTTTAGAAAGGATGATATAACCTGATGTCAGAAGCTCAAAAGCCCCTTATTTTTCGTGGCAAGCCCCTTATCCGCAATGGAAACGTCATCTATTACGGCGACATGGCCGATGAATATGTGGCCATGCTGCAAATATTTGATACGGCCGCCTTTGAGGATTTAAAGCTCCCCTCCCGGGTAAGCGTCCAAATCGTCTCGACCGACCCAGAGCTCAGCCCAAAAGACCGAATTATCAAAAAGGCCGAAAAGGCAAACCTTTATGACGCCATCAACATCGCCTCCATCTGGCTTGAGCGCGTCCACGAATAGCCGCGGGGGCTTTAGCGCGGGAAAATTACTAAACCGGGGGGGCCTGACGGCTCCCCTTTATACTGCTTTGCCAAGCGACAGATCGCCGCTTAAGCCCTGCGTGGGCGAACACGGTTTGCCCACGCGTAGTTTCTTGCCCGCGCTATTTTCAATTTCAAGCTATTATAAATGATAAAGCGGCCGAAATAAATTAATGAATCCGTTTGTGAAATACTTTACAGGAGGCATTTACCGCCTTGAGCAGCGATACTGAAAAAAAATCGCCGGAGCAGCCGGTCCTTCCGGCGCAGCCTGAGCCGCCCGCTCAATTGGCGGGAGAGTCCGTCACGCCCAGAATGGTGCTGCCGGAAGATGATTCCGAGCCTGATTTTATCCTGGATATTCCGCCGGTACGCATCCCGGCGGAGCCGCCCTCCCCACCTAAGGCGGGGCAAAATGTGGAAGAACCGGAGCCGGAGGAGACTGCCCCGGAGCCTTCGGCCGAGCTGGAAGAGGAACCGGATGAGGAAGCTCCGGCCCCTTTAAAAAAAGGATTTTTCGCAATGCTTTCCGAGTATCGGTTTCGATTCTTCGGATTGTTTTCCCGCAGCAAAAATGACAGGTCCGGGCCAGAAAACCCACCAAAGCCTCAAAAGCCCCCAAAAGCAAAAAAAGCAAAAAAGGAAAAGAAAGCTGCGCCGCCCCCGCCTCAGGCCGCGGCCGCAGGCGACGGAATTGTCGATCCCACCCAAGAGGGCGCGGGGGTAACCGCCGGCAAAAAAAGCAAGCCGAAGCCGACGGCTCTTCCCCGAGCGGATAAAACCGACAAGCCGCAGGAAACGGAAGCATCCGGAAAGCCTGCAAAAAAGAAGCCTTCTGCTAAAAAGCCAAAGGCGGAAAAGGCCGCCACGAAAGCTTCGGACGGCGGAAAAAAGCTTTCGAAAAAGCTGATTATAATTATTGTTGCGGGCGTTTTAGCCGCCGGTGCGATTGTCTTTGCTATCTTATTCTTTTTAAACCGCGAGCCGCCCGATCCGATTCTGGAGGCGCAGGCCCTTATGGAAGCGGGCGAATACGCGGCGGCCCGAGAGATTTACGGCGGGCTTCTTGAGGACGGGGAAAGAGCGGCCGAAGCTTACCTTGGCGTAGGCGAAAGCCTGATAGCCGAGGGGGACGTCGAGGGCGCCGCCGAGCGGCTGCGGGCGGGCTTTGAGGCCACAGGCGACCCACGGCTCGAAGCCCGTATGCTTGAGATTATGCCGGAAGACGAAGCGCCCCCTCCTCCGGTCGATCCTACCCCGATAGTATGGCAGGACAAAGCCCTTGAGCGCATGGTACGACTAGCACTTGGAAAACCCGACGGCGACATAACCGAGGGCGACCTAAAAGAAGTTACTACCCTTAAAATTCTTGGGACAGAGCACTCGACCACCTTGGCCGACGGCCTCAACAGCATTAATACCCTGGAGGGCTACACTCTGGAGGGCACCCACTACACCGAGCGTGGCGAAATAGAAAGCCTTGCCGATCTCGCCCACTTTAAAAGCCTGCGCCGCCTTACCGTAGGCTACAACCGGGTAAGCAGCCTTAAGGGTCTCGAAGAGCTTGACGGCCTTGAGCTTCTGGCCCTATACGCAAACGAAATCGAGGACTTAACGCCCCTGGCCGGACTCGTAAATCTGCGCAATCTTTATCTTTACGGCAACGCGGTCGGCGATCTTTCCCCGCTGCGGGGTCTCACCGGGTTGCGGGGTCTCTCGGTTCAGCACAACGCCATCACGGATCTTTCTCCCCTCTCGGGTATGACGGCCATGAGGGAGCTTTATCTAAGCGGCAACGAAATAACCGACATCTCCCCACTCTCGGGTATGGCCGAGCTCATCTTCCTAAATGCGCAAAACAATCAGATTGAGGATATAAGCGCGCTTGAAGACCTCGCAAACCTGACCGACATCAACTTCCAGGGCAACCCCGTAATCGACCTCTCCCCCGCCGCCCACGTTCAAAACACGCAGAGCTCCTTTAGCTGACATCGCAAGCTCGTGCTCATGCGGCAGATAAAAAACATCTAATACTACTCCGCTATAGAAGTATTTTTAGAGTTACAAGCCTATACAAAAACATAAAGTTTTAAAGATACAAGCGGCAAATGCCGCTTGTATTTTGGCTTAATGCTTAAGCGCAAAAAAACCACCAGCTCTGCTGGTGAGAATAAAAAAACTTTAGATAGAAAAAACCTCCATTTGCTAAAATAGATGCAGGTTTGCCAACCGCATAAACAGCAAAA
>JAITVF010000019.1 GCA_031285945.1 Oscillospiraceae bacterium | reverse complement strand
AACCGGTTTATGCCGCCAACCATAATCTCAAGTCTGTTCTTTGATCTTTGAGCCTTAAGTTGTTGACATTGCTTTAGCAAAGAGGGTGCCGCCCGCAGGCGGCGGGTGTTTTGGCCCGGCTCGCAGGCGGCGGGTGTTTTGACCCAAGTAGCGGCGCGGCTATTCATATCTAGGTCTACTTACTGCCCCGCAGCCTGTAATATAAGATTAACGCCAAACCGGCGGCCAATATCGCCGCCGCGATTGCCGATAAGGGTAAGCGCGGGCTTTCCGGCTCCACATTGGGAATATACGGCCGGGACGCCTCGGGCGGCGCGGAAGAAACAGGCTCGGGTTCTGGCTCGGGTTCCGGCTCCGGCTCGGGGGCTGTATATGGGGCGGTGTTCTCCAAAAAATCGTTACTTTTCAGGTCGGGGCCCACGGTTGTGCGGGCCAGCCCGAATTTGCGGCAATCCCAGCTTCCCTGGGGCTCCATTGCAAAATACGTATGCTGGGACTTGTGGTGGGCAAACCCCCGCGACGCCGCCTCGAACGCGGTTGCGCCAAAGGCGGGAAGATAAACATCCCAGTCCATTACGATTTCATTTTCGGGGTAAAGGTGAAGATAAACCTTTGGAGCCTCGTAGGCGCCGTAGGCCTCGGCGCTTTCGGGGTAAAGGCCCGGGTCGGGGCTTGCGTCGGCGGCGGCGAGCAGGCAGCTCGCGCCCAGCTTGTGGGCGCCGTGACCGTATTCGCCGTCAAGGTCGTGGCCTATCACCGCCCGGGGCTTAAACCGGCGCAAAAGCATTGTAAGGTAAGCCGTGACATTTTCCCGGCCATACTGCGCCTCGGCTTGCTCTATAGTTTCCGAGTACATGTCGGCAAAGCCTGATATCACGGGGTAATTGCGCACCCCCACCTCCCACAGCCCCGACAGCAGCTCGTGGGGGCGGTAAGCCGATTCCGACCAGTGGTTGGTGAGGTAGGCAACCTGAACCTCAAGCTTAAGCTCCCCCGCGTAAAAGGGCAGCGTTCCGCCAAAAAAGAGATACTCGTCGTCGGCGTGCGTGGGTATGACCAGCAGGTCGGCCCTTTCGCAGTAAGGCTGCCAGACCTCCACCCATGAGGGAAGCTCACCCTCGCCAAAGAGATATACGTCGCTCAGGGTAAAAGCGCCCGCTGGCAGGGCTAAATCAACCGTACGGGCGTTTTGGGGCAGGCTTATATATTCGTGGATAAAGCCGTTTTGGCCGCAGGAAAGCTCCGCCCCCTCCGCCGAAAGGTTATATTGACCTGGCGGAAGATCCCAGATTAAATATAGCCCGGCAATTTCTTCCTCGCAGGTCAGGCGCAGGAGAGGGGACCCTTCCGAGCGGAATTTCGTGGTCCTGTCGCCGTCGATAAGGGCCTCGGCGCCACCCCCGTCAGAAAGCTCAAAGTCGGTAATCCCGGTAAGCTCGGGGGCCATGGCGCAAAAGGCCGGAGCGGGAAGAATAAGCGAAATAAAGATAACCGCAAGGAAAAATAAAGCGTATTTCATGAACTCCTCCGGAAACAACAAAGGCCCGCGGGCTTTGCCCATACGGATTATTTTAGCATGTTTGGGCCGTTATGTACAGGGTAAAACCGCAAAGCGCGCCGATAATCGCGTTATTATAGCGAGAAGACCCGCGCCCTGGCGTTACGTTGAGCATGAAAGCTCTCAAATTTTTGCACTTGACAATTCGCCCGCACCGTGCTATTCTCATTGACAACAACAAACAGCAAACCGTTGAGTGGGAGCAAGTAAGCGTCTTGAGCCAAGATCGCAGAGAGCCGCGCGTTTGGTGGGAGCGGGGTATTGAGGCGGGCGCCGAATGGACCCATGAGGGCGGAGTGAACCGCGGCGGGCTTTTTAATCCTTGCCGCTCAGTAGCCTCCGACGGGGACTCGGCCCGTTATCAGTTGAGAGTGCGTCTATATGGCGCGCGCGTTTAGAGCGGGCGATTTATTTCGCCAATAAGGGTGGTACCGCAGGAGTTTTAGGCTCTTGTCCCTAAAAGTGGGGGCAAGGGTTTTTTGTTGTTCCAGGCTCCCGGATTACCGGAGTATCGGCCGGTATAATATACCTGAAAGGGGTATCAGAAAATGAAAGAGCAAACCGTTCCCTACAAAATCCACCTTGCAGAAAACGAGATTCCCCGCCGGTGGTACAACCTGCGGGCGGATATGAAGGAAAAGCCCGAGCCCATACTGAATCCCGCCACAAAAAAGCCCATAACCCGCGAGGAGCTATTGCCCCTCTTCTGCGAGGAGTGCGTAGACCAGGAGCTGAACGAAACCGATCCCTTTATCGACATTCCCGCCGAAATTCTGGATTTTTATAAGATGTACCGCCCCTCACCCCTGGTGCGTGCCTACTGCCTTGAAGAAGCCCTTGAGACCCCCGCCAAAATCTATTATAAATTTGAAGGCGGCAACACCTCAGGCTCCCACAAGCTAAATTCCGCCGCCGCTCAGGCGTGGTACGCCAAAAAGCAGGGGATAACCCGGCTTACCACCGAGACCGGAGCGGGCCAGTGGGGCACCGCCCTTTCGATGGCCTGCGGCTACTTTGGAATAGACCTGGACGTTTACATGGTAAAGGTATCCTCTGAGCAAAAGCCCTACCGTAAGGCCGTAATGGAAACCTTTGGCGCCAGGGTAATACCTTCACCGTCAGATACTACGGCGGCGGGGCGCAAAATCCTCTCGGACAATCCCGGCACCGGCGGAAGCCTAGGCTGCGCCATCTCAGAGGCGGTAGAGGCCGCCATGAGCGCCGGTAACTGCCGCTATGTGCTGGGCAGCGTACTCAACCACGTAGTGCTGCACCAGAGCGTAATAGGCCTTGAATCAAAAACGGCGATGGAAAAATACGGCGAATATCCCGATATCGTAATAGGCTGCGCGGGCGGCGGCTCAAACCTTGGCGGGCTGATGGCTCCCTTTATGCGCGACCGGCTGAGGGGAGAAAGAAACCCGTACTTTATCGCAGTAGAGCCCGCCTCCTGCCCATCCCTGACCAGGGGCCGCTACGCCTACGACCACGGCGATACCGCCGGTATCACCCCGCTTATGAAGATGTACACCTTAGGCTCGCGTTTTATACCCTCTCCCAATCATGCGGGAGGCCTGCGCTACCACGGCATGAGCTCCATACTCTCGAAGCTTTATCACGACGGCCTTATCGACGAGGCGAGAACCGCCGGACAAACAAGCGTGTTCGAGGCGGCCACCCTATTTGCCAAATACGAGGGAACCCTGCCCGCCCCCGAATCGGCCCACGCGATAAAAGCTGCCGTCGACGAGGCTGTAAAATGCCGCGAGACGGGTGAGGCGAAGACCATTCTATTTGGCCTGACCGGCACCGGCTACTTTGACATGGCCGCCTACATGAGCTACAAGAGCGGGCAGATGACCGATTATATCCCCACCGACGAGGATCTTGAGGCAGGCTTTGCCGGACTGCTTTAAGCAAATAGCAAATAGCAAAATAGCCGTTGGCGGAGTAGTATAAACTCTGCCAACGGCTATTTGCCGGCGCCTAAGGCTACGGGGCTATTTTCTTCCGCTCAGCAGCCATATAGCCTCAGATTCGTGCCTTTTTGGGCGGCCCATAAGGTTCTTTACCGCCTTTAGGGGCGGCTCGCCCTCGTAAAGGGTTTTGTATACCTCGGCGGTTATGGGCATTTCAACGCCGTGCCTCAGGGCTAGGCCGTGGGCGGTTTTTGCGGCGGCGTAGCCCTCTACCGTCATACCTATTTGCTTTACGGCCTCGGCGGGGGGAACGCCCTCCCCTATAAGTATTCCGCAGCGCCGGTTCCGGCTGTGCATGCTCGAGCAGGTTACGATCAAATCGCCCACGCCTGAAAGCCCGGCGAAGGTTTCGCTCCTGGCCCCCATAACGACCCCCAGCCGGGAAATTTCGGCAAGGCCCCTGGTCATAAGGGCGGCCTTTGTGTTGTCGCCTGTTTTTAAGCCGTCGAGTATCCCCGCCGCAAGCGCTATAACGTTTTTAAGCGCGCCGCCCAGCTCTACGCCCACCACGTCGTCCCCGGCGTAGATGCGAAAGGCGTCGCCGCTGAGAATGTCCTGAACATACTCGGCCGCGGCCCTGCTCCGGGAGGCCGCCACCACCGTTGTGGGAACGCCCCGGCTCACCTCCTCGGCATGGGAGGGCCCCGAGATTATTACAACCCGGTTGCGTGGAAGCTCCTCCTCGAGCACCTCGCCCAGCGTCTTGAAGCTTTCGGGCTCGAAGCCCTTTGAGACGCAGGCCACGACCGCGCCCTCACCTATATGCCCCGCCGCCATTTTCGCCGTCTCCCGCACCGCCTGGGAGGGGGTAGCGAAAACGGCCAGCTCACACGCCCCAAGGGCCTCGGGCGAGGTGGTAACGGTGACCTCGGGCGGGATTGTAACCCCTGGTAAAAGGGGCTGCTCGCGGGTTTTGCTCAAACGCCCTACCTCTTCGTCAAAGGGTGACCAGAGAGTGACGCCGTGGCCCTGCCTGCTTGCCATTACGGCGAGGGCCGTTCCGAACCCGCCCGCGCCCAGGATAAATATACCGGCCATAGGAGCCTCCTGATTTAGGGTTTATTTCTTCCGCACGAATTTCGATTCGGTTCCGTTTAAGAGCCTTTGTATATTCTCTCGGTGAAGGATAAGAACCATAGCGCTGAATACTCCGGCAAAGAGGGTGTCGTAAAAAGGCCGCCGCCCCCCCGCCACGCAGAGGAGCAGGGTTATAACCGGATAGGCCACAGCCCCCAGGACGGACGAAAGGGAAACTATACGGGTTATAAAAACCAGAGGGACGAAAATAACGACTATTACCGCGAATGTAACGGGGCTGACGCAGAGCATGATCGAAAGGGTGGTTATAACGCCCTTGCCGCCCTTAAAGCCGAACCAGAGGGGGAAGGCGTGGCCCAGAAAAACGAATATACCCGCGACATAGCCCACGTCCATGGGGACAAAGCCCCCCGCCGCCGCGAATATATTGCGGGAGATAAGAACAGCCGCCGCCGTTTTGGCAAAATCGCCCGCCGCGGTAATCGCGGCGGCTTTTTTGCCGAAGGTGCGCAGCATGTTGGTCATACCCGCGTTGCCGCTGCCGTGGGAGCGGATATCGTCGCGGTAAAAATACTTTGAAAGAATCACGGCAAAGTTAAGGCTGCCTGTAAGATAGCTGCCAAAAGCGATTCCCAAAAGCATAAGCGCAAGATTCATATAAGTGCACGCCTCTCAGGGTATTATTTATCTTCGCGTTCGCGTATAATCATCCGGACGGGGGTGCCCTCAAGCCCGAAGGCCTCGCGGATCTGGTTTTCGAGGTAGCGCTGATATGAGAAGTGGAAGAGCTTTGCCGAGTTGCAAAAGAGCACGAATGTGGGCGGCTTTACCGACGCCTGGGTGATATAGTAAATCTTGAGGCGCCTCCCCTTATCGGAGGGGGGCTGAACCCTCGCGGTCGCGTGGCTCAAAAGGTCGTTCAGCGCGCCGGTAGAAACCCTCATGGCGTTTTGCTGCGCCACATATACTATGAGCTCAAAGAGCCTGTCTATTCGCTGGCCCGTTTTTGCCGAGACGAATATAAAGGGGACGTAGCTCATAAAGGCAAAGCTTTCCTCCAGGCTTTTACGCATCTCCTGCATGGTTTTGCCGTCTTTTTCGACCGCGTCCCATTTATTTACGGCTATCACGCAGCCCTTGCCCTGATCATGGGCGTAGCCCGCTATCTTTGAATCCTGCTCGGTAAAGCCTACGGTCGCGTCGATCATGATTACGCAGACGTCGGCCCGGTCTACCGCCATCCAGGCGCGGAGGACGCTGTAGCGCTCGATATCCTCCTCAACCCGGCTCTTTCGCCTTATACCGGCGGTATCTATAAATATAAACTTTCCCTTTTCGTTCTCGATCGCCGTATCGGCGGCGTCGCGGGTGGTGCCGGGTATATCCGAGACTATCATCCGCTCTTCCCCGGATATACGGTTTATGAGAGAGGATTTGCCTACGTTGGGCTTTCCCGTAACCGCAACCCTGATATACTCGCCGTTTTCTTCTTCTTTTTGGGGAAAGCTCAGGTGCTCGAAGACAGAGTCGAGAAGATCGCCGGTGCCAAGCCCGTGAACCGAGGAAACGGCCACCGGGTCGCCGAGGCCCAGGTTATAGAACTCGTAGAACTCAGGCGGCGAGGCGCCTATTGAATCGCATTTGTTTACGCAGAGGACCACCGGCTTGCCGCTTTTTTGCAAAATAGAGGCAACGTCCTGATCGGTTGCGGTAACGCCCGTTCTGATATCGGCGATCATGATTATGGCGTCGGCCGATTCTATGGCAACCTGAGCCTGGCGGCGCATCATGGAAAGTATGGGCGTATCCTCACGGGGCTCTATGCCGCCGGTATCCACCAGCATAAACTCCTTTGCCCGCCATTCGCAGGGGGCGTAGAGCCTGTCTCTGGTTACGCCGGGGGTATCGTCCACAATGGCGAGCCGCCGGCCGATCAGCTTATTGAACAATGTGCTTTTTCCCACGTTGGGACGGCCCACTATGGCCACCACAGGCTTTGGCAAAACGGCGTCGCTCCCTTATCGCTTATTATAATAATACTGCGCGATCAAAATCATTCCATCCGTTATTATAGTCACCGTCCTTCTGATAATTTCTGCTCCAGACTTGCGATAATATCGTTTGGACTGATCGGCGCAAGTTCCCATATTATCTTCATAACCTGATATTCGACTTCCGAAATAGTCGGTATAGAGTTCATATCAAAGCCCATTCTTTTTTACGCCCGTAATATTTTAATATTACATACCCTGGCCACCTGTCAATGCACAGACTATTTTTCAGGTGATCACCGACCCGTTTCATTGCTAAAAATACTATTTAGAATCTCAGCAGTTTTGTCACGCACCTGTGATCCGTTTATATTTTCTCCCTCTATATATGTGGTGAAAAAATAGGGGCCATCATCAAATATAGCATAACCAATAAACCAGCCGTGTCCCTTACTTGAACTTCCGGTCTTTCCATAAAGTTTAAATGGATAGCCCTCTTGCAACATGATTGACTTCACATATTCAATATTGTCTTGTAAAAATGGCAGGTCATTGTTATATAGATGTACAATAAAATTCAACTGCTC
>JAITVF010000164.1 GCA_031285945.1 Oscillospiraceae bacterium | reverse complement strand
AAAAAGACGTGATAGCTTTCTGAGCTGAGCAGCTTAAAAAGCAGAAGCCCCCCCGGCCTGAGAAGCCCGTAAAGACTTTTTAGAACAGCAAAGGGCGCGGGGTATATATTAAGGGGCTCGCAGAGAACTGCCGCGTCGTAGCAGCCGCCCTCAAAAATAACCCCCAGCTCTTGTGCCGGGGCGCAGAAAACCTCGCCGGCAACCGAAAGAAGATCCTCGTAATATTTCGCGTTTGTGGTAAAGGCGTCGACCCGCGCCGTTACTATCCCACGCCTTTTAAGGCGGTTTCGCGTTTCCAGAACCGGAGTGCCGCAGCGGCCGTCTATCACAAGGCATCTGACGCCTTCCTCCGCGAAGGGGTGGGCATCTAAGGGGGAGAGGAGCGAAAACTCAAAGTTGAGTATATCGTCCCAGGCGTCCAGCCCGTGGTATTTCTCGCGGAATACGGCGCGGCCGTACTTAAGGCTTTCCTGGAACTCGTAAGGGTCCTTGTCCTCGAGACTGCGAAAATCGTGGTCGTGGCAAACCCAGGTATCCCGGCACAGTATCAGCCGGTAGCCGCTTCTTCGCAGCCTTGCCGCCAGATCGTCCTCGGTAAAATCGTGCAAAAAGGCCGAATCGCTTATCCCCACAATGTCGAGCACCGGCCTTGAGTAGATTCCTATAAGGCTTATAAGCCGCATACGCTCTTCCCATTTTAACGGGTCGCTTTGGTTATACTCCGCGGCTTTGGCCTGCATTTCCTCATAAGAGGAAAATGGAATATCCACCTGCTGGAAGTTTGAAACGTTTGAGGAAACAGGGGATACGAACCCTATCCTGGGGTCCGACTCGTAGCATTTAAGAAGATTGGCAAGCCAGCCCCCGGTGACGTAAACGTCGTTGGAGACTATGACCAGATATTTTCCCGAAAAGTGGTCGCGGGCCGCCCGCCAGGCGTAGCCGAGGCCTATGTTGCCCGTGATCCTTATGATTTTTTTATTCCCGTATAAGACCGACTCGAAAAACTCGAGGGTTCCGTCCGATGAGCCGTTGTCGATCAAAAGCAGCTCAAAGGCAACGCCGCTTGTGTGGTTTAATATGCATTCGACGCAGTACCGGGTTTTTGCGAGCCTGTTGTAGGCAATGACCGCCACAGTACACTTGGGCACACCGGGCGAGTCGTATACGCGGTAGGCGTTTTCGCGGTTTTCCCACAGCCCTTCGGCCGGCGCGGGGGGGCTCATGTGTCCGGTATCGTATATAACGGGCGACGAGCTGCTTGCCATAGGCCTTACCTCGCGATATTTATCAGATGCTATAATTTATAGCGCGCGGCATAAGCCTTTAGAACAACAAAACCCGCATTCACCATAAGTGAATGCGGGTTTGCTGTTTCGAGCCCGTACGGTCAGTCGGCATACGTTTCGCTGCCGGCCCGTTCTTCCTTAAGCTTAAAGCGGGCGGTGAGCTTTTCCAGGATATCGGCCTGCTCGCTCATCTGCTGGCTTCCGGCCGCGCTTTCCTCGGCGGTCGCCCCGTTTTGGGCTATAACGGCCGAAACCTGCGCCACCCCCCTGTTGATATCGTCGATCATGGCCGATTGCCTGTCGCTCATTTTGGCGATCTCATCCGCCAGCGCGGCGCTTTTGTTTATCCCCTCCACGATTCCGCGCAGGCTCTTTGAGGTTTCCTCGGCAAGCCGGGCGCCTGAATCGGCCTTTGCCATGGAAGCGTTGATAAGCTTTTCGGTGTCCTTGGCGGCTTCGGCCGATTTGGCGGCCAGGTTGCGCACCTCCTCGGCCACTACGGCGAAGCCCCTGCCGTACTGGCCGGCCCTTGCCGCCTCCACCGCCGCGTTGAGGGCGAGTACATTGGTCTGGAAGGCGAGGTCGTCTATAACCTTGATTACCTTGCCTATGTTTTTGCTCTCGTCGTTGATATCCTGAACGGCCCTTAGCATATCCTCCATCTGAGCGCTGCCCTTTTCGGCGTCTCCCCTGACCTCGCCGGAAAGGCTTGCCGTTTCGTCGGCCATCCTGAGGTTTTGCCTGGTCGACTCGGTCAGCTCGCCTATGGTGACCGAAAGGCTCTCTACCGCCGAGGCCTGCGAAGTCGCCCCCGAGGCGACCAGCTGCGCGCCGTCCCTTATCTGCCTCGAGCCGGAGGCCACTTCGCTTATCCCAGTTTTAACGCCTATAAAGAGCTCGTTGAGGCGGCCGGTCATATCGGCCATGGCGTTGCCTATCCGGTCGGCCGAGCTTTGAGGTATAGCTTCAATTGTCAGGTCACCCTCCGCCAAAAGGGTGAGCAGCTGGGCCTGTTTGTCCGAATGGGCCACCATGCGGGCAAAGGCCTTTTCGAGCCTGCCGATCTCGTCTGAGCGCTTTTGCTCGACCGAAACGCTTATATCGCCGACTGCAAGCCTGTCGGCAGCTTCTACCAGTTTTCCCACGGGGCGGCCCACCAGCCGCTTTATAAAGGCGGCTACAATCACCGCGAAAACAAGGCAGGAGACCGCCACAAAGATCAGCAGATACACAGCGAACTGTGAAGAGGCTTTTAGCGCCTCGTCCACGGGCAGGTCTACTCCCACCACGGCCACAACTTTTCCGGAGCTGTCGAACACCGGCGAAAAGCCCGAGATCATCCGCCCGAATCCGCCGAGGTCATAAACGTCGGTCAGCCTGTCCTGGCCGTCTTCAAGCGTCTCAAAAAGCGCGGGATCAAAAGAAGAGGCCGATTCGCTGTCTCCCAGCAAATACTCTTCATCCCTCGAGCCCTCACCGTAGCCCTCGGCAAAATATGTGACCTCGGAGCCATAATTGCGGTCGAGAACATAAAGATAGACCGCGCCGCTTTTTTCAAAGGCGTTGTCCGCGATTTTTTTGTAGCTGAGGTAGTAATCGTTGACCTCGCCCGAGCTCATGATGCTCTTATACTCGTCGCCGTCAAGGGCGACCGCGACGGTCTGCGCGACCGAAAGGGTTCTTTTCCCGCTTTCGGTTATGGCGCCGTCTCGCTGGATGATAAAAGCGAAAACGCCCGTTATCGCTGAATAGATTATAAGCGTTAAAAGATAAAACGCGGTAATTTTGGTCGCCAGTGACAGTCGTTTCATTTTCTCCTCCTCGATGTTGAAGGGCCTATTAAACAAGTGCATGTCAAAACAAAATCCTGTTTGTATATTCGGCAGCTCAAAGCTATAGTTTAGCCAGGATCAAAGCTAATATTAAATTTTATCCAGCAAGAGGGCGCTTGACATGCCCGGGCGGCGGGCGTATAATCAAAGCTACAATTATTATAGTCTGTTTCAGGGCGAGGCGAAATTCCTCACCGGCGGTGAAGGGGCTGCGATATGCCCACAAGTCCGCGAGCCGAAAGGCAGACAGGGTAAAAATCCCTGACCGACGGTACAGTCCGGATGAAAGAAACGATAGCCATAGTTGCGTTTGTGCATGGCTTAATTTCGCCCGCGGAGGCTTTCTGCGGGCGTTTTTCTGCGCATAAGCGAGCTTGGCAGGGCATGCGCGCCGGCAGACTATACACACAGAGGAGGAGTTATAGTTATGCAGGCAGGTACTCAGGCGCTCAAGGGAGGCCGCGTGGCCGTCCGAAAAATGGTCTTTCTGGCAATGCTCGCCACAATCGCCTTCGTGGTCATGCTGGTGGGGCGGGTTCCGGTGGTAATGTTCCTCAAGTACGACCCCAAGGATGTGATCATAGCCTTTGGCGGATTGCTTTTCGGCCCTATGTCGGCCTTTATAGTTTCGCTGACCGTTTCGCTTGTCGAGATGTTTACGGTTAGCGACACCGGCCCCATAGGGCTTATGATGAATATTCTTTCCACCTGCGCCTTTGCCTGCACCGCCTCGTTTATTTACAAGCGCGACAGGAGCATGAAGGGCGCTGTAACGGGGCTTGTCTCGGGAGTTATACTGATGGTTGCCGTTATGCTTTTGTGGAATTACCTGATCGCGCCCTTTTATATGCATGTCTCCCGCGAGGAGGTCGCCGCCCTGCTTATACCCGCGTTTCTTCCCTTTAACGTCATAAAGGGCGGGCTAAACGCAACGCTTACTCTTCTTATTTACAAGCCGCTTGTAAAGGCGCTGCGGGGTTCGGGGCTGCTGCCCGCCCGCGAAGGCGAGCAGGACGCCCCCAGAGGGGCAAGCGCCGGCGTTATGATTTTTTCGGCCGTTATATTCGCTTCGTGCGTTTTGGTAATACTTGTAATGCGGGGCGTGATATAAGGGCTTGACATAAAGACCCGGGTCTGTTAGAATCATTTCACAAAATTTAATACGCCTTATCAAGAGTGACTGAGGGACAGGCCCTGTGAAGTCCGGCAACCGGCCGAAAGGCAAGGTGCCAAATCCTGCGGCAAAAGCCGAAAGATGAGGGGAAGAAAATGTGCCTTTGGGGCCCGGTCTTCCGGGCTCCCGATTTGTTTTTGGGAGGATTTATAAAATGATGAAGAACCTTTTTACCTCAGAATCTGTTACCGAAGGGCATCCAGATAAGGTCTGCGATCAGATATCGGACGCCGTGCTGGATTCGATCATAGGGCGCGACCCCTCGGCCAGAGTCGCCTGCGAGACCTGCGCGACCACCGGAATGGTGCTGATTATGGGGGAAATAACCACCGGGGTATACTCCGATATTCCCAAAATCGCACGCGGCGTCATAAAGGAAATAGGCTACGACAACGCCGATTACGGCTTTGACGGAGACAGCTGCGCCGTCCTCTCGGCTATAGACGAGCAGAGCGCCGATATCGCCATGGGGGTAAACAGCGCCCTCGAAACCCGCGACGAGGGCGAAAAGGATACCGGCGCGGGGGATCAGGGCATGATGTTTGGCTTTGCCTGCGACGAAACCCCCGAAAAGATGCCCCTTTCCATCTCCCTGGCCCACGGTCTTTGCAGGCGTCTGGCAAAAGTCCGCAAGGAGGGAACCCTGCCCTGGCTGCGGCCCGACGGCAAATCGCAGGTGACGGTCGAATACAGGGACGGCGTTCCCGCAAGGGTGGACGCGATAGTGCTTTCGGCCCAGCACGCCCCCGAAATAACGGGCGAGGAAATCCACCGGGAGCTTTTAAAGCATGTGGTAGGCGAGATTGTGCCGGAGAGCCTTTTGGATAACGACACCCGTTACTATGTAAATCCTACCGGACGCTTTGTGGTCGGCGGCCCCCACGGGGACAGCGGCCTCACGGGGCGCAAAATCATAGTGGATACCTATGGCGGCTACGGCCGCCAC
The DNA here is from genome assembly GCA_031285945.1 of Oscillospiraceae bacterium. Taxonomy (GTDB): domain Bacteria; phylum Bacillota; class Clostridia; order Oscillospirales; family Ruminococcaceae; genus WRAV01. The sequence continues at coordinate 275 of JAITVF010000164.1, read as the reverse complement.
GGCGGCGGCTGCTTCTCGGGCAAGGATCCCACCAAGGTAGATCGCTCGGCGGCCTATATGGCGAGATACGCGGCCAAGAACATCGTAGCCGCAGGCCTTGCCAAAAAGTGCGAGGTGCAGCTCGCCTACGCTATCGGCGTGGCAAGACCCGTGTCGGTTAGGGTAGATACCTTCGGGACCGCCGCCGTCTCAGACGAGGCGCTGGCCGGCGCACTCCTCAGCGTTTTCGATTTCCGGCCGGCCTCTATCATCCGAACACTCAACCTGCGCGCCCC
>JAITVF010000140.1 GCA_031285945.1 Oscillospiraceae bacterium | reverse complement strand
CAAGGGGCTCAACCCCGAGCGCGCGATTTCCGAGGCGTTTTTTATCTCCCGCGAGGCGGCCAGAATACGCCTGCAAACTATAGAATACGGCGCAAAGGATACTCCGAGCGAGCAAGCTATCCTCCGGCGCTACGGGCCGCTGCTGCCTGATAGCCGCGAGCCCGTGGTTACCTGGTAGCAGCCCCGAGCTAAACGCCGCAGTATTTCACCCCCGCCATTTTGGCGGGGGTGATTTTGATCGACTATAATTTACGGTAGCCCGCCAGCGCTTCTTGATAAAAGGCGTTGTGGCGCTTTATAAGCTCGGGGATATCGAGGCCGTAGGGGCAGCGCGAAACGCACTGGCGGCATTCTACGCAATCGGAAACCTTGCTCATGATATTTTGAAACTCCTCTGAAAAGGCGTGCCCCGGGACTCCGCGCTTTACAAACCACTCAATTCTTGCGGCCCAGCTTATGTCGATACCCATGGGGCAGGGCTTGCAATAGCCGCAGCCCCGGCAGAACTCGCCGTCTAGCTCTTTGCGATCCCTTTCAATGCCGGCGCGGATTCCCTCTTCTTCCATAACGGGCGGATTCTTCTGATAGCCCAGAAATTCCTCGAGCTCCTCCATCCTCTGAATCCCCCATATGGGCAGAACGCCCGGGTGTTCCGCCATAAAGGCCCACGCCCCCCTGGCGTTTGAGATAAGCCCTCCCGAAAGGGATTTCATGGCGACAAAGCCCACGTTATTGGCGTAGCACCTCTCGACCAGGGCGATATCCTGCCCGACCGAGAGGTAGGAGAATGGAAATTGCAGCGTTTCGTAAAGGCCGCTCTCTACCGCCTCGAGAGCTATCGGAAGCCGGTGGGAGGTTAGGCCTATGTGGCGGATTTTGCCCTGGCGCTTAGCCTCGAGAAGGGTATCGTAGATTCCGCTTTCGTCGCCTGGCCTCGGCACAAAGGACAGGTTGTGGAACTGATAAACGTCTATGTAATCGGTATTAAGCTCCCGCAGGCTGGTGTTGAGATCGGCCAGCAGTCCCTCCGCGGTCGACGCGTGGGATTTGGTCGCGATAAATATTTTTTCCCTCATGCCTTTATCGAAGGCGAGCCCCAGCTTGTGCTCGCTGTCAGTATAGCCGCGGGCGGTGTCGTAGTAGTTCACGCCCCCCTCATACGCCCCGCGCAGGATTTTAACCGCCGTGGCGTCGTCAACCCGCTGAATTGGCAGGCAGCCGAATCCGTTTTTGTCGGCCACGATCCCCGTAGACCCAAGCTTTACAGTCATTCTCATTTAGATACCCCCCTTGATAATCGGATGATAAAAGGCTATGTTGGCGCCCTCGGATAAAATTCCCTCGATCGCGCCGCGACCGGTAAGTATGGCGGTGACGCCGGGCCCGTGGCCCGCGGTTTTGCTGTCGGAGTGGGATACGACCCCCACCGTCGCGGCGCCGCGGCGGAAGTCGCGGCCATAGGAGCAGTCGCAATCCTCAAGCAGGACTATGTCCCCAAAGCGCAGTGTATCAAGGCCCAGCTCGCGAACGGTCTCCTCATCCCGGGTCATTATATCAACGTCTCCCCTGTAGGCCGAGGCTCCGCCCATCCCCGAGCCCAAGAGGCAGGGGGGTATTTTTTTCGCGACGCGAACCGTGAGCCGTCCCTCCCGAGCACCCAGTCCCATTCCCAAAATGAGGGCGGGGTCGGCGTTCATAACCTTAACGCCGGGAAAATCGGGCAACGAAAGTCCCTGGCCGTAGCCCCTGATGAGTATAGCGTCGTCGTGGGTCAAAAGGTTTAGGGTTTCGCCGTCAAAGTGGACTATAACCCGGTCTAGGTCGTGCTTGCCGGTTACAAGGCCCGTGCGTCCCTTAGCCGCCCCCGAGGCGACCACCGCCTCGTTCCCTATACAGGAAATGGTCGAGAAGCTTTTTCTCGCGCCCTCCCCCTCCCCGGCGCAGCCAACGCTGACTCCCGGCTCTATGTGATCGCCCAAAAGGCCCATGCAGCAGTCCCCGACCTTAACGTTGTAGCAGATTCCGCCGCAGGAGGGCATGACAAAGGGCGCGCCGTCCGCGCCGGTCATGTAATCCTGATCCTCGCCGGGGGAAAGTATTCTGCCTTGAACCGATATCTTTACAAGCCGCTCTTCGTTAATCCGCATGCAATTCTCCCATACTCTCTAAAACCTTCTGCTCATGCCGCTTCCGTGATGCTCGTCGGGGCGAGGCTCGAACCCAAAGCGGGTGTAAAAGCTTTCCCTTCCCTTTATAGACAAAAGGCTGGCGATAGCGCCGGGGGCCGCGTGCTCGTCTAGATAGGCGGCTATCCTCTCCATAATTTCGCGGCCTATGCCCGTCCTCTGGTAATCGGGCCTGACCATAACGTTGCCGATATAAAAGCTTATCACCCCGTCCCCCAGGATCCTTCCCATCCCGATAAGCTCGTCCCCCAAAAAGGCGCACACGCAAAAGGGAGTGGCAGCAAGGCTCCTTTCGGCCACCTCCGGGGGGAAGGTGGCCCAGCCCACGCTCTCTCTAAGGGACATCCATTGCTTTGCGGTGGGGAGCCGCACCTCTATCGTATGGGACATTTGCCTCACTTCTCCTCAAGTGGATGGATTTTCAGCCTCAAGCGTAACCAGTATTACCTGCGGCGGCGCGAAGACTCGCAGCGGGGAATGCCTTCCCACGCCGTTGCTGACATAAACGTCGGTACCGGCCGCCGATTTTGCCCAGCCCGACCGGAACCGCTGCCCGTAATCGCTCACAAGGCCCATGGCGGGCGACCATACCCCAAACAGGCTAAGCTCGCCGCTGTGGGTGTGTCCGCAAAGGGCAAGGTTCACACCCGAAAAATCGTGAGCCATCGCGGTATCGGGGTTATGGCTGAGCATGAGTATAAAATCGCCCTCCACGGCCCCCGAAAGGGCGGCCGCAACGTCGGGAACGCGTCTCCACAGGTCGGCGGTCCCCCCCAGGTAAAGGCCCGGCCGCAAAGAGACGCCGCTGTTTTCCAGCAGCTTTGCGCCGCCCTCCCGCATGGCCTCTCTCAGTGTCAAAAAATCGTCGTGGTTGCCCTCTACCCCGTATATCCCATCGGGCGCGCCGATTTGCGAGAGCCGCTTAAACACGCCGGGGAGGTCCTTCTGGCCGGAGTAGTCGCCGCCCAGCAGGATAACGTCTGGTCCCCACTCCGAAAGCTCCTTTACCATGCCGCTGACGGTATCCTCCGTCGAGCCGTGCAGGTCGGTTATAAAGGCGGCCGTATAGCCGTTTATGGAAGGGGACACATTTGGCGACTTAACGGTAATCTGCTTATACTCTATCACCCGGTCGCGGGTCAGCGCGGAAAAAAGATGGATTATCGCAACCGCAATAACCACGGCTATAATCGCCCGCGCAAAAGGATGAGAAAACAAATGTCTTATCACTGGGGCCTCCCACGCGAGCCGTAAAACACCGGCGTTATGTCATTTACTATGGCTTGTTTGATATAGGCAAAAGCGCGAACAGGAACATTTATCACACAAGCCCTGGATAATTATAGCACCGGCGGCCAAAAAAGAAAAGGTTCATAATTCATCGGCGCTTCGCGTTATACGCAGACCGCGAACGGCGGCGCGGTCAAGCAGCTCTTTGTTTCTTATATTGATTTCGCCCCAGGTAATAATCGACGTCGTTTTGGTGGAGAATTCCGGTCGCGAAGGGTATACCCTTTTTTGCAGCGCCCTGTAAGCCGTATGCCCGGTACCGACATTTCCCCGCCTATCAGCCTTAAGTGCCGGGTTATGCTTTTAAGAATTGTTGATTTGCCCGAGCCGTTGGGGCCTATCAGGGTCAGAATCCTGCCCTTTTCGAGCCTGATCTCTATGTCCCTTAGAATTGGCTTTCCGCCATAGCCCACCGAAAGCCCGCCGGCGGTAAAATGATACTCCCTCACCGCCCCTCACGCCCCTTACGGCCCAGCATAACGGCTATAACCACCGGCGCGCCCAGCGCGGCGGTAACCGAGCTTACCCCCGGCTCGGCAGGGGAAAATGCGGTGCGGGCTATAAGATCGCAGCAAAGGCAAAAGACGCCGCCGCCCAGAAAGCAGGCGGGAATCATAAAATGAGGCCTCGCCGTCTTTAACTGCGCTCTTACAAGATGGGGCACAGCTATACCCACAAAGGATACCGGCCCCGCAAAGGCCGTAACGCAGCCGCACAAAACGCTTTGCATGAGTACCACAGCGACGGCCTTGCGCGGGATTTTAACCCGGCTTCCGCAGCCGATTTTTCGTTTTCAGTATAGCATCCGCCGCGAGTGCCTGTCAATCGCTCGGCGGCGTCTGCGATTCGTCCCACTGGTGATCCTTTTCCCGCAGGAACTCGTCCGATACGTTAAAGAATTCGCGGCTGATTTTTGTACCCGGCAATTTAAAGCCTACCGGATCATCCCAGGTAACGTCGATGTGGCGCCACTCGCCGTCAAGCTCAACCATATTCCAGGCGTGCTCAACCTTACCGCCGCCGCTCGTTCCCTCTACCGTCACGCAGGGAATCTCCAGCATATCCATAAATAGCTGAAAGGTCAGCGCGTAGCCCATGCAGGTCGCCTTCCCTTTCAGCAAGGGGCCGTAGGGGGTTTCGTCGTCTGGGTCGGGAGGGGGCGAGCCGGGGGGAAGCTCGATCGCGTCCTTGTCGTACTCGGTCCGGCTCACAATCCAGTCGTGTATCGCCTGCGTCTTTTCAAGGCGGGTAAGACCCTTGCCCAGCCCGCTCAGAACCTTCTCGCAGGCTTCAAGCGCCGCCCGGTTCCCGGGGGAAAGTGAAGAGCCGCCGCCTGTTCTTAAGGCCGCAAGTATGGCCCCGTGGTCATAATCGTCTCCGGGGAATAGCCCGGCCGGCTCATCTTCCCTGTCGGGCACTTCGGAAACAGCGGCGGATATATGCGAGGAGGGCCCTGGGGATCCGTCAAGGCAGGCCAAAAACGCGGCGGTGGCCGCGCTCGTTTCAGCGCAGATAACAAGGGTGATATATCCGCCCTTAGTCAGTACGGTTCCGCCTTCGGCCAGAGCGGCCTCGCGGGGAGCGTAGCCGCTCAGGGCGGCGGCACGCGCTTCAAGGTAGCTTAGCAGCGCTTCCTCTATTTTGGGGAGTTCGGCGCCCTCTCCCAGTTCAAAAACCGCAACCTCGGTCGCCTCTCCCCCTCCGGCGTAAAAGACGGCCCCGTCCGAAAGGACAGACGAGTCAAGCCCGTAAAAGCCCGCCAGGTGGCCGGAAAAGGAATCGTCGCCTATCGCAAGGCTGTTAAGCTCGGGCAGGTCCTTCTGAGTAATAAGCATGGCCTCGGCCATCTGCGCGGCCGTGTAGCGAGCCCCCCCGCCGCCGCCCGCGCAGGCCGCGAAAAGACACAGGGCCGCCGCCATAAAAACGCTGAGATAACACGAAAATCCTTTCATCAGGCAGCCTCCCGCAATGTGGCACAAAATGTGATAAAAAATCCAGCAGTTATTATTATAGCATTATTGACGGCGAAAGGAAAATGATGCCGCAATCGCTGAATTAACGGTTTATTTTTCCGGCCTGTGGTGATACAATGCAAGGGTGGGAAAAATCGCGGCGGCGAGCGGTATGGGCCGTCTTTCGGGAGGAATTCATCTGGACAGCGTTGCGGCGGGGCTGCTTATTATTTGCCCACTGGCGTTTTTGGGCGCCGTGATCGACGCGATCGCGGGGGGCGGCGGCCTTATAACCCTGCCGGCCTACTATATGGCGGGGCTGCCGATCCATTTCGCCATGGGAACCAACAAGTTCAGCGCCTCTCTGGGGGGGCTGATCGGAACCTTGCGCTTTGTAAAGAACAAAAGCATACACTACCCCACCGCGCTGCCCGCCGCCCTCATGGCGCTGCCGGGCTCGGCGGCGGGAGCCAGGCTGGCTCTTTTGACCGGCGAGAGGACCCTGCGCGTACTTTTGCTTATAGCGCTGCCGGTATTGGCCTTTATTTTGCTGCGCGGCGATTTCTTTAAGAACCTGCCGGAGGGGAATCGGGCCCTGCCGCTTCGCAGGGCTCTGCCGATATCCCTTTTGATCGGATTCATACTGGGAGGGTACGACGGGTTTTTTGGCCCCGGCACCGGAACCTTTATAACCCTCGCGTTTGTATTTATCGTAAGGCTCGATCTTGGCCGATCCATGGGGGCCGCGCGGATGGTCAATCTTTTTTCCAACGCCGCGGCCTTCGCCACGCTGCTTATGGAAGGCCGGGTGGTCTTTGCCCTCGGCGTTCCGGCGGCGCTTTGCAGCGTTATCGGGGGGTATGTGGGAGCCGGACTCGCCCTTAAAAAGGGCGCAAAGGTTTTTAAGCCGGTTCTTATAGCGGTGCTGGCCCTTTTGCTGGCGCGGGTGGCGTATGATCTGATTTTAGCGTGATTGGTGTACTAATACTTGCCGACAGGGGGGCTTAAGCTTTGCGCGCGAGGGTTTAACAGGATCTGGGGGGCTTATTGGCTGCGGCTATTCTTTCGGGCTGCGGGCAGGATTCGGCGTCTGCTGCCGGGGATTTGTCGTCCTCCGTTTCAGCCCCGGAGGAAAACGGCGCCGCACGCGCCACGGCCGAGGAGCCCTCGGAGCCCTCTGTGGT